>JAJRVB010000312.1 GCA_024277515.1 Nitrospirota bacterium
AACGTCCTTTAAAGGGACATGGATCGTACAGAGAATTACGTTTATTGCATCGCTTACAAACATCATGGCAAATTCATCCGTATGCGTAAGCCCGGCAAGCAGTTCCGTATGGCCCGGCCAGACATGACCTGCCATTTTCATGGATTCCTTGGAGATGGGCGCAGTGACAATGGCATCGACTTCCCCCTTTAGTGCAAGGGCAGCCGCCTTCTTTACATATTTCACAAAGGCCCTTCCTGCGCTTGTGGAAGGGACCCCTCTTTTCCGGGAAAGCCGTGACCTGACATCAAGCACCTCTATGGACCCTGCTTCCGGACTGGAATGTGATATATCAGTGAGCGGGACCACCCTGAGCGGGAGGCCTGTGAGACGGACGGCCTCTTTCATGACCTCGTGACTGCCTATAACAATCAGGTGGCAGCACTTCCACGTCCCCGCACGGGACAGGGCTTTTACAATTACTTCCGGCCCTATGCCGCCCGGATCACCCATGGTTATGGCAACTCTCTTCCTGTTTTTCATATCATATGGCCGGGTGCAGTCCATACATATCAGGATTTTTTATTCCGCGGCCTCCTGCTGCCATGGGGGCGGGGATATGTCCGTTTTCTTTGCGGCAGGGCGACTATCGCATCCATTTCAATCTGTACATCCAGAGGAAGTTTTCCGGCCTGCAGGGTGGTCCTTGCAGGAGGGTACTGAAGAAAGTACCTTTCGTACACTTCATTCACTCTCGGAAAATCATGTATATCCGCAAGATAGCAGGTGACCTTCAGGACGCAGTCCATGTCCGCCCCCGCTTCTTCGGTGATAATTTTTATATTGTGCAGTACAGCGTCCGTCTCTTCTTCAATCGTCCCCCGCACCAGCTCTCCTGTTGCATTGTCAACCGGCACCTGCCCGGATATATACAACAGTCCGTCATGAATTACCGCCTGTGAATACGGGCCCTTCGGTTCCGGGGCCCTGCCCGTATGAAAAACTTTTTTACCTGCCATACATGTAAACTCCCTGGTAATTTTTATACTGTAAAATGAACAGACTCTAATTAGATTACAACAACGGGAAAAGAGTTGACAATATCACGCGGGATTACATGGACGCACGCAATGCAGATGAAACGCGGACAAAGAAAAAACCTGCTGCTGCAGGACCCGTGCGTAAGCCGTCTACTTTTTAAAGAGATCATTCAGCACAAGATCAATCTGCGGGGGAGTCATCCATCCATGGTCCAGGGTGATTCTTCCAATCAGCCTGTGCTGTCTGTTTTCAAGATCATCGTCCAGTTGCTCGGACAATGCGGCCTTCGCCTGTTCAGACGTAATGAAACCCTTTTCCACAGCGATCTGTCCAAAACGCCGGCAGTATTTTTCAGAAAGCTCCCTCTCAATTTCATTTGCCATCTCTTTTATACCTCCAATCCGATTAATAAAAAGAATATCAATATACCTTCTGATTAATTAAACGACACAGTCAGAAATAATCTTAACCCTGAAAATATTGCTCAATTAAGATACTTATTATCCGCTTTTTTGAGGAGGCAGGAATGTAGATCTTCTCAGTCAATATATTCATTAAAGTTTCATGGTCAAGTGACGATACATATAATAGAAGCCATATGAGAACGATTATAAGAAGCTTGTAACTGTATATATTATTAAAATAATTTCAATACATTCATAGCATGTCCGAACAGGGACCAATTGATTGCATGCCAAGGCGGTACGGCATTCATTCTTGATGCTGAACAGAGAGACAAAATAAGTGGATATTGCAACTATTATCGGAATAATCGGCGGGTTTGCCCTGATAATCGGCTCTATCCTTATAGGGAGCCCGCTCAGCACGTTCTTTAACATTCCAGGACTGCTCGTTGTTTTCGGCGGGACGATAATGGCAACCCTGATCATGCAAAAATTGCCGGTTGTCCTCGGCGCAGTTAAAGTTGCCATGAATGCCTTTTTCGACAAGGCCGACAGCCCGGACACCCTGATTAAACAGATCGTTTCCCTCGCCGGAAAGGCGCGAAAGGGCGGCATGCTTGCACTCGAGAATGAAAAAATAAAGAACGTATATCTTGCCCGCGGCGTCAAAATGGCTGTGGACGGGGTAGAGCCGGGAGAGATCGTGAACACGCTCAGGATCGAAGTCGATTCACTGCTGGGCAGACACGAAACAGGCCACAAGATCTTTAAATTCATGGGCGCTACGGCCCCTGCCATGGGAATGATCGGGACACTCATCGGGCTTGTGCAGATGCTCCAGAATCTGAGTGACCCCGCATCCATCGGCCCTGCCATGGCGGTTGCCCTGCTCACCACATTTTACGGGGCGGTCCTCGCATTTCTGGTATTCATTCCCATAGCGGAAAAGCTTGAAGACAGGACAAAGAATGAAGAAATTCTTATGCAGGTAATAGTCAGCGGTATAGACGGAATAACAAAGGGGATCAACCAGTCGATCCTTGAGGACAAACTGGTTGCGTTCCTGTCCCCAAAATCAAGGAACACTAAATAGCCGTGGCCAGGGCGAAAAAATCGGGCGGCGGCGGCGGTGCACCCGCCTGGATGGCCACCTTCGCAGATATGATGAGCCTGCTGCTCACCTTTTTTGTCCTGCTGCTTTCCTTTGCGGAAATGGATATCGTGAAATTCAGAGATGCAATGGGGTCAATCAGTGAGGCCCTTGGTGTTACAACGGGCGGCACCGGCATGTTCCAGAACTCAACTTCTCCCGCCATCATGCAGACACCCATGCCTGCGCCTTCAGCCTCAGCCCCTGCTCCATCGACAAATGAAATAATCCTGGATGAACTGGACAACCTCGTCATCGATAATGGACTCAGCAAAGACGTGGAGGTCGTGGAGTCAGACAGGGGGACAATCCTGAGAGTACGGGGGAAAATGTTTTTTAATCCCGGCACCGCAGATCTTAAATACGAATCACAGCAGATCCTTGACAAGATCGCGGACCTCATGCAGAGATATCCGACCAGGATATCAATTGAAGGGCATACTGACAACATACCGATCAGCCGCGGCAAGTATTCCTCAAACTGGGAACTCTCAACAGCCCGCGCGTATGCGGCACTCAGATTCTTTCAGGAAAACAAGGCCATGGACCTGAAAAGAATCACTATTGCAGGATTCGGAGACACCCACCCCCTGGCCCCGAACGACACCCCCGAAGGCAGGGCAAAGAACAGAAGGGTTGAGTTTGTGTTCAATGATCGCTGATCCGGCGAGTTAATTATTTGATTGAGCAATTTCCGCTTTTTTCGGGTCACACAATAAGAGCTGTACAGACTATGTTCGGTTGAATTTTGGATATACGCCCAGCTATTGCCATCCAAATGTGTTTCTGATACCATATGGATTCATACAAGCTGTTATAACTCAATTATTGATAATATCAATATATTCATGAATAAGAACCCTGTAGTCAGGAGGATTTAAAAAAATGCCTGATCTTAAATTAGACAATGTCAAGCCGGCTGCGGCAAAGAAGATAAGACCGTTTTTTGATGACATATTAAGCAGATTTGAGAACAACATCCATTCCATTCATGTGACCGGCACAGCAGTTACTGATGATTATGATGAAAAAGGCTCTGATGTCAACTCCCTGTTTATATTAAAAGAGATGGACCTGAAATTTCTTGAAATAGTGGCCCCTCTCGGTAAGACATACAGAAAGAGCAGGGTCGCAGCACCATTGATCATGACGCCGAAATATATAACATCCTCACTTGATGTATTCCCTGTTGAATTTCTCAACTTCAGGCTCATTCATGCAAATGTGTATGGAGAAGACATTCTTGAGGACATTGAGATCGATAAAATGGACCTGAGGCGTCAATGTGAAAGGGAACTCAAGACAAAACTCATATGGCTCAGGCAGGGGTATATCTCCTCTCTTGGTGACAGAAAAATGCTGACAGAAAGCTTTGTAAACTCTATAGCAGGCTATATACCTCTTTTTAGAGGTATCATTGTACTCTTTGGAAAAGAACCTCCGGTAAGGCAGCGGGACGTCATCTCAGCGCTGTCTGAAACAGCGGGCATCAATACGGACGTCTTTGCAAACGTCCTGAAAGAAAAGCGCGGCAAGGCCCGCCTCTCTGTCGGGGAGCTGAATACCATATTCGAAGACTATTATGCAGCAACTGAAAAGCTGGGGAAAATTGTAGATGAACTTAAGAAATAAATATCTCGTCTTATTAGTTTCAATATGCCTGTGTCTACTGGTATCAGCCTCACTCGCTGAAATTGCGATTCCTGAAAGACCTCTTAACCATGTAGTTGACCTTGCCGGGATTATCGATGCTGATGTGGAAGCCGGGCTGAACCGCTATCTGCTTGAGCTGGAGCAGAAGACGACCGCGCAGATGATCATTCTTACTATTACCAGCCTTGAAGGAGAGTCCATTGAAGACGTATCACTCAGTATTGCCCATGACAGATGGAAACTGGGACAGAAAGGCAAAGACAACGGGCTGCTCCTCCTCGTCTCACTGCAGGACCGCAAGTACCGGTTTGAGACAGGCTACGGCCTGGAGGGCCTCATCCCCGACAGCCTTGCGGGGAGCATCGGCAGGGAGTATCTTGTGCCGTATTTCAGAAAAGGCGACTATTCCACAGGCATAACAGCGGCAGCGCTGGCCGTAATAAACATAATCGCGGACGATGCGGGAGTCGTAATTGCCGGCATGCCGAAACTGAGGCCGCGTTCCGGATACACTGACAGGAGAACAGGCCGCGGCAAGCCCACACTCATGGGCGGCATTCTGAGCATCCTCTTCATTATCGGTCTGATTTATATGTTCATAAAGCACCCCCGGCTTCTGATTTTTTTCCTGATGATGAATATGCTCGGCGGTGGAAGAAGGAGCGGATGGGGAGGCGGTGGCGGCTTTGGCGGCGGAGGAGGAGGCGGCTTCGGAGGTGGCGGAGCATCAGGAGGATGGTAAAAAGACAGCTATCAGCAGTCAGCAGTCAGCATAAAAAACAAAACCTGAATTGAGGGAGGATTCATATGTCAAAAGGTTTAAAAACAGCACTTATCGTCGTGGGAGTTTTAGTGTTGATAGCATTCATGACGTTCAGCTGGTTCCGCAGCGGATATGATAATGTGATCGCAATGGACGAAAACATCAAGGGCAGGTGGGCCCAGGTAGAAAACCAGCTGAAAAGGAGGTATGATCTCATACCTAACCTTGTTGAAACGGTCAAGGGATACGCAAGTCATGAAAAGGAACTCTTTGAAAATATCGCTAACGCGCGGACCAAATACTTTCAGGCGAACAGTGTCAAGGGCAAGGTGCAGGCAGCCAATCAGCTGGAAGGTCTGCTGTCACGGCTTCTTGTGTTACGTGAAGCCTATCCACAACTCAAGGCAAACCAGTCTTTCCTGAAACTTCAGGACAGCCTTGAAGGCACGGAAAACAGGATAGCGGTCGAGAGAAAAAGATACAATGACGCGGTACAGATGTTAAACACATATATAAGGACATTCTTCGGCAGGTTCTTTGCCTCGATCGCAGGAGTATCGAGTGCGGAATACTATGAAGTCCCTGAGGCTGAACAGGCGGTCCCTCAGGTGAAGTTCAAGTAGGGGCGTATCGCGATACGCCCTGCAGAATGCGGATAAGGATTCTTTCTCAGTTCCGTATCCAGAGGTGGCTGTACCAGAAATACCTGTTTTCTTTCTTGTGCCGGGCAGTGCAGTTGTAGCGGCTCCTTCCCTTCGGGAGGGGTCCCTTTGCCCTGATTTCGAGCATATGTGCGTCACGGTCCGGCCAGGTTACATGAATCTTTCCCTGCCCCCCGGTATAGCACGCCAGTGAGTCAGGGTCATATGACCCAGGCATGAGTGTTAATGACAGGAGAGGCATCGAGACTCCCGGCGGCAAAACAGGCTCATCCGGCACTGAAGATTTGACAGGCAGGGGCAGGCTCTGTACCTTGGTGATAAACTGCTCCCTGTCCGCATAATGAGCTGCCATTGGAAACCGAGGCAGCACTCCAAAATCACTCCCTGACCATACCGCTCCTGACTGCTGCCCGAGACCTGTGAGACCGAGTCCGTTTATTATGTCCTTCAGATCGGTATTGTATTCTCCATAAGGGTACGCAAACAGTCCGGGAGTACGGCCGGTTTCCTCCTTGAGGCGTTTAAGCGAATGTTTAATATCTTTTGTGACCCTGTCCTTCCACTCTTCCCGGCCCTCCCCTTCATGCCTCCGTATCAGATAATCATGGCTGCTGCTGTGGCTGGCGAAAGCGGCCCCGTACTTTTGCATCTCTCTCATCTGCCCCCATGAAAGATAGCTTTTGATCCCCTTGTCTACCCCCCCGGTCGGCACAAACACTGTAAAAGGAAATCCATATTTTCTGAGCCGGGGATATGCACGCTCATACACAGAGACATATGCATCGTCAATAGTGATAGCAACACATTTGTCAGGAAGCCCTTTCCGCTCCTTCAGAAAAGAAATAATCTTTTCAAGGGGCCATACATTGTATCCATGCTCCAGAAGATAGGAAAGCTGCAGGTCAAACTGTTTTAATGTAACACTCGTGGAAGGAGGCGTGTCATCCCCAAAGTGATGGTACTGCAGGATAACGGCATGGTCTGCAGCCAGGCAAGGCCATGCAAATCCAAAGAGAAATGCCATGCAGCATAAAAGGACAAGCCTGATCCGGCAGTATCGCGTCATGTTAAGACCCCATATACGGCTCATTGGCCAGGAGCATAGCGCGTATTTCCTCGATATAAGCCTCTCCACGCTCCGAATATCCGGGCAGGCCATCTATCAGCGTATAAGCGTCAGGTTCCTTTCCCTGCCGGCGCTGTTCAAAACGCAGATCACGGAAATGGCTGTAGGCAATGTTTGTGTTAAGATTATGAATGTAGCTCCGGACAGAGCTCCGGACAGACCTGAACACTGCTACTTCGTGTTTATCTCCCGGATCACGGCCATTGGGAACAAGACCGCATCCATTGCGAAAGCACCACTGGCCGAACAGGTTGTTCCCTGCCCGCGCAAAACGGGAAGAGCCCCAGCCCGATTCCTTCGCTGCCTGAATCAGCGCCATTTCTACCGGCAACGCGTCAACCCGTTTGAGCAGGGCTGTCCAGTCAAGTTCAGTATCATCAGGGTTCCGCTTCACCTTATACTCGGAATAAAGTCCGTCCAGCCACTCTATGTCCAGTGGAGACAGTGAAGCTTTTTGGCGGTGCCGCTCATACAGATCGAGAAGCCTTTTCCGCTTGACGAGCACCCGCGCATTCTCCTCTTCTATAATCGGGCGCAGAAACCTGAAGAAGCTCCTTTTTTTCTCAGCCGTGTCCCTGATGAGATCAAAGTCAGGAATGTCACTGGCAATAACCGGAGATCTTCCTGACAGTCCGGGACTCGCGGGTGCAACCTCGGCCCCCCGGCCCGGAAGAGCAGATGTAATACCTGCCTGATCACATCCAAATGAAAACAGCATTATTGCCGTGAGCAGCAGAGTGAGCCGCTCAAGGCCGGGCTGTTGAGATACGGTATTGCTCTGCAATTTTATCATGGCATATATATTTGAAGCTTTTGCAGGTTCGAATCAGCACAGACCAGGAAATCGGTTATTGAGGCATGAATTTCCTGCAACTGATTGAAAATCGAAGTTCATCCCTGTAAATCAGCGGCTGATAGCCGTTTTCAGGTTTTATTATAAAACCATACGGCTATTATGACAAGAAAAAATATTATATTTCATGAAATAACAACACCTCGATGTCTGACAACCGCCTGTATGATCTTTACAGACTGAAAACCATTTTGGAGTGAGCAGTGCGGATGGGCAGGCTCAAACCTGCATCCATTCAGTTGTATTTCTACCAGGAAATCTGTTATTTTCTAACATGCCTTGCTTATCGCCTGATACACTGCATTTTTCTTTTGCCTTTCAGGACAACCGCCGGTGATATTCCGGTATTTCATCATATTTCTTCTTGTTTCACTCCTTTCTTCATGTGTAACTGATCAGGCAGCAAAAAAGGAGCATTCAGAAAACGTTCTTTACGAGATTGTCCCTCTGCAGCCCGGCGCTGTAGCCTGGTCGCCGGATTCCCTGAGTCTTGGGGTAATATCCGATGACAAACTGATTATAAGAAATACATTAACAGGAAACTCACGGCAAATATCAGGGATCAGTCCGGTTTATCTTGACTGGGCCCCGGGGAAAGAGCTGCTCGCAGTCAGTAAAACCGACGGCAATAATGAGCTTGTTCGAATAAACGCGGCAAATGGAAAGATCCATGCCGTTTCACTGGAGGATTCTCCAATTGCCGCGCGCTGGTTTCATCCTCCTGATTCAATATTAACGCTTTCCACAAGTTCGAGAATATTAAGCATCGGCAGGTTTGTCACCTACAGATTGACCATATCCGGACAGACAGGCAGCAATCTGTTTCTCATCAAGGATTCTTACTTTCCCACAAGACGTCCGGATACCGATGTAGCTGTCGGGTGGGGCCAGCTCGCGGTCAGGCCGTTTCATGATACGGTGCTTACACCTGAATTCCATGATCCTCCGAGAGTGGAACCGTATATATACTTCAAGACCATAGACCCTGTTAATTTGAGTCAAGCTGATATACTGAAGCAGTACACTTACCGTTTTAACATCCCTGCCTCATGGTCTTCGGACGGTGCCCGTCTGGCCATCACAAACGATAAAGGACTGCTGGTCATTGCGGACATGAGCAATCCCGGAAATGCCAAGCCGGTCAATCATAAAATACGCGGCAGGTTCCCGTCATGGCACCCTGAAAAAAGTCTGATCTATTTTGGAGGCTGGCTGATGCAGTCTGACGGAACAGAATCGCGGCAAATTCTTCCCGGTGCATCAGGTTCGATCGGCACATGGTCTCCTGATGGAAAAAGACTTGCGGTTATTTCAGGGGAGAGCCTGTACCTCTTTGAAGTGTTTTAATCAGCTGCCGGCGCGATTCAACTGCACTAATGCGACCGAACCGGGGTCATTCAAACCTTGCCTCTTTTGTGTTCTGTAAAAGCACTTACGAGTCATGTAGAAGCTTTTCATGACTTTATGAAGGTGCCCTTCCGGCGGAGTCGAATCGACCGGGGTTTGGGGCAGAGCCCCATTTATAAAGAAATAAATCAAAATCTGTCTTTAAATCTGCTGTAAATGCTTTTATACTTCAGGGCTACATTCTTCAGAAAAATCTGTAAGACGTAAATGGGTTACACCACTATTTCTATTCATTTGTTGTCATCACCCGATATCCATTTAACTGCATTTTCCAATTCACTAAAGGAAAAGCTTTTAATGTCTGCGCTGATAAAGTGACTTGCAACATGTTCAGCAAACGCACCTATTGGTAAATCAGTTACAAAGGCCACATGAGACACCTTTTTATGATGCTCCTTAATAAATTTTAAATGCTTTATTAATGCTGAAAATGAATCCCATCCTGGAAATGTCTTTACATGAACTATGATGCCATTTAATTTCCCTGAAGTTTCAATATACGGGTCAATTATCGCAGAGGCGGATTTAAAATCTCTTTCAGATAATTCTCCATCAGGCTCCAGAATAGCAATGCCTTCAATTTCGTTTAATTTTACGGTTAACATCAATAACTCTCCTTAATTTTCGCGGGTGGTGTCTACGGTCTTCAGGATAATCTGTAAAACGTGACACCGCCCGTGAAGTCAATATATGCTGGTTTTATTCTGCTCGACTTTGTCCTTTGTCGGGGGCTGACCCCTTGTTCGGGAGTTTTCCACTCTGGAATTATCCTTATGTTAAAGGCTATGTCCAGTATTTTGCGGGTTATGGTGAAAGCCTGGCGGATTACAATAATTATAACAACCGCATCGGCTTAGGCGTCGCCCTCTCTGACTGGCTATAGCTGCAGCGGACATCCATATCGCTGAACTGAATCTGCCGGAAAGAGGATCACGGGACCGGATGCGCTATCCTGAACCCTATGCACACCGCCCTGCCTCCGGCGATGTTCCAGTAACGGCTCGTGGTCCGGGCAGTATCCGGCTCCAGGTCCCAGGCCCCGCCCCGCATGAGTTTGTATCTGCCGGAATCAGGCCCCCGGGGGTTATTCCTCGGACTCATTGCATAATAGCCATCTTTCTGCCAGTCACCCACCCATTCATACACATTTCCTGACATGTCATATATACCGAGGTCATTCGGCCTGAAGCTTCCCACAGGCGCTGTATACGCATAACCGTCCCGAACGCCCTTCCAGATACTGAGTGCAGGCAGTTCCTCTGCAACCGATTCATCAGCAATATTGCCGGAAGGCCCTTCATTACCCCAGCTGTACAGATACTCTTTTCCCCTGCTCCGCGCTGCGTACTCCCATTCCGCCTCTGTTAGAAGCCGGTAGCGTCTGCCCTCCTTCTGATTCAGCCACCTGATATAGTTGTCCGCATCATTCCAGCTTAGACACACAACAGGTTCTCTGTCCGTCTGGGGAAAGCCGGTATTCCTCCAGTTATGCTCCCTTATCTTTTTCAGAGTCCCGTCACCCACCCAGCTGTGGCATCCGTCCTGAGCTTCAGCTTCGGTTTTATAACCGGTTTCCTCGGTAAACTTCCGAAAGTCCCCGATGGTTATTTCATATCTGCTTATATAATAATCATCCACGCACACCTCATGCACAGGCTTTTCACTCGAAGGCAGATCCCTGAAGATATCGCCCATCCGGAAACAACCACCCTTGACAAGGAGCATGTTATCAAAATAGGTCTGCCCGAATTCAGGCACGGCAGAAGCAGGAATGAGTAATGCAGAGCAAAGGACAACAAGGGCAAATGAAATATTTCTCATGTTTTTATTTTACACCCTTCTGGGTATTTTTTAATAAACGGACAGACAATATCTATTTGGAAATGCCCTGTTTCTTTGGAGCGGCCTTCCGACCCTTATTCTCCGCTTCAATAAAACTCATCAGATAATCCCTGAATTTTTCGGGCAGGAGCCACCTGACGCCCAGTTTTTCGGCCCATGCAATCGCACCGTGGTCTACGGTGACGAGGAGGGCGTTCAGTTCCTTTGCAAGGCGTATCAGGTCTACATCTTCCTTGCTGTCAATAATTCCTTCCCTCAGGGCCTCCCTGTAACTTTTCCTCACCCCCTGAATGACCTCCCTCTCGTCAACCTTGCCCGCATTTCTGACCGCCTTCTCGGCGATCCTGAGGCCCTTGTTGATCCGGTCACGTATGTCCTCAATCAGTTCGTAAAGCAGGAAGGCGGGACAGGTCAGCTCATGTTTGCTCGGTGACTTCTGGTGAACAATTGAGAGAAAACTTCCGGGGATCTTTCTCTGGTCAACAAAATTCATCAGTTCCCTGAAGATGGATGAAGGCATGTAGAATTCAAGGGCGGGGATGCGTTCCGCTATCGCAACAAATCCTTTTACCGCTTCAGTAGGTGAGCTGCCAAAGTCATTCCGCACATCAGGGTTTACGAACAGGCTCGTATCAAGGACTACTATGTCTTTTCTGGATTTTACAGGTTTCATTAATATCAAGAACAAAGGTGTTCCAGCGCTTGCATTCGGGACATCTTCCGGCCCACTCTTCTGAAATATAGCCGCAGTTTGTACAGCAATAAGGGACAAGGAGAGGCGTGTCGATATTCAGGGCTTTTTTAAATTCTTCCGATGCCTTTTCATATTCTGAACGTCTTTCATATACACTCCCGATAAGCGCATGAAAATCAGGACAGTCAAACGCTGCCGGATCTATCGCATTAATTGTGTCTAACGCATAATCTATCATCTCAAGACGATAGTAGAGTTTTGCAAGGAAGAACTGGAGCTTCGCGTTTTTCTGGTCATTCTGTACGGCCTTTTGATAAATATCAATGATCGTGCCCGGTTCTCCTTCATTTATGAAATATTCCTCAAGCCTGATAAGAAAGACGATTAATGAGGTCTCTTCATACCCCTTCATGAGGGTGGCCTGTGCCTCTTTTCTGTTTCCCTCTTTCACATAGCTGTCAGCCAGTGCAAGATATGCCGCTGCAAAACTCTTATCCGATTTTATGACACTTTTAAGCATCTTGACCGCTTTATCAGCAGGCCCTGCTTCATGATAATACCGGCCCAGTTCATATCTGTATCCAAGCAAATTGTCATTTTCCTCTTTTTCATCTTCCGGAGACAGCTTGCATTTAAGGATTTTGGTCTGGACATCCATCAGCTCTTCCCACTTGTTGTTTTTTTCATAAATGTCCCTTTTCCTCTTCAGAAACTTCACATTCTCACTGTCAATATCAATAATGTTGTCCATGTACTTGATCGCCTCGGACCAGTTTTCACGCGCCTCTGCAATCCCGGCAAGAGAAAGAAGCACCTCGATGCTCTTTGGTTTGATTTCCCAGGCCTTTAAATAATACTCCTCAGCCTTTCTGAAATCCTTTTCCTTATACGAAATATCACCCAGCCTCAGCAGGGAGTTCAGATGCGCGGGATCATGCTCAAGGACCCCGGTAAACAGATCAGCAGCTTCCTTGTAGCGGGAAGCGAAAAAGGCCTCAAGTCCTTTGGAATAGGAATCAAGGATTTTCGATTCTTTTTTCTGTTTGAAATGAATCTGCCAATGCTCAATGCGGCGTCTTGCATCTCTCAGCGCAGTCAGGAGAAACATTGAGACAATGCCTATAGCGGCTGACATAAAAATCACCGCAATAACGGGGATGTCCTTGTACGTCACTCCCTGCCAGACAGTCAGGTTTACCGACTCTTTATTGAAAATCGCGAGCAGGCTCAGTACGGCAAGAAATATTATCAGGAAAAAAACAGTAAGTTTGGCCATTTAAATTTTCCTCTTTCTGTGTGGTTCAAAAAATAATTCAATATTCAAAACCCGTCACTCGTTACGCATCACTGTCCCTCAAGGGATATCCTCGGCGCATCTATCCAGAACTTTTCAAGATTATAAAAGGAGCGTGTCTCCTCATCAAAAATATGCACCACGATATCGCCATAATCTATTAAAACCCAGCGCGCGGAATCCATCCCTTCCTTCCCTAACGCGGGGACCTTTATTTTTGAGAAGTAATCGTCAATTGCTTCCGCAATGGCCTTTACCTGTGCGGGATTGTCTCCCGAACAGATTACAAAATAATCTGCAATTGAGGACAGGTCTTTTAACTCGAGGATAACCGTATTGTTTGCCTTCTTGTCAACAGCTAATTCAGCAGCCTTGATCGCTCTTTTCTTTAATTTAATTATTTAAAAACTCCTCATCTGCTTCAGGATTTTCACTTGCCGTTTTTATATAACTTATTAGAAATTATATAAGATTTTACAGAATCAGGCAAGAGATATCTGATTTCCCTTCCAGCGGCTATCAGCTCTCTTATGCCAGAGGCTGAAACATGGAGCCGAGTGACATTACACAGGCAGCACTTTCCTGTTGGGGAAATATCAAATGAAAGGACACTCTTTTCACCCATGTCGAGTTCCTTTAACGCCTTCCGGGAGACGCCCCGGAGATAGGGGGATGATGAGAGATCGGCAAATGCATAGCCCGGCCTCGATATCACCACGAGATGGGTCATCTGAATCAGCGTGTCCGGCTCTTTCCATCCCCCGATATCCAGAAACGCGTCAATCCCGAGTATAAAGAAAAATTCTTTCCCGCTCTCCCGGGCTCTCAATTTTCTGATTGTATCAACGGTAAAAGATTTGGTCCGCGTTTTCACTTCTATGTCAGACACGCCAAAATGACGATTGCCCCTTATGGCCCTCTTCACCATTTCAAACCGTTCCTCCGCCTTTGCGAGGTCAGGCTTGTCAAAGGGTGTCCTCCCTGACGGCATAAACAGCACTTTATCCAGGGACATCAAATAAAACACCTCTTCGGCAGTCCTCAGATGCCCATAATGTATCGGATTAAATGCTCCGCCGTAAATACCTGTTTTCATAATAAAAAGTATACAGCATACAGTAGTCAGTATACAGTAAAAAGTAGTCAGGTGTCAGTGCCGGTGCCGGCAGCAGGCCTTTGTATACTGTACCCTGTCCACTGACTACTGTCTTTACGTTCTCAACTGTCCGTCTCCCATGGCGATAAACTTTGTACAGGTAAGTTCTTCAAGCCCCATGGGTCCGCGTGCGTGAATTTTGTCTGTGGATATTCCCATCTCCGCGCCAAGACCGAATTCAAATCCGTCGCTGAATCTTGTGGACAGATTCACAAACACTGAAGCGGAATCAACTTCCCTCAAAAATCTCCTTGCCCTGCCGTAATCACCGGTCACGATTGTTTCCGTATGTGCAGAA
>JAJRVB010000313.1 GCA_024277515.1 Nitrospirota bacterium
ACCATGGCGCCGCCATACGACATAGTCACGCCTGAATTCAAGGAAGAACTTTACAGGAGAGACCCTCATAATATAATCCGCATTGATTTCGGCAGGGACAGTGATGATGACAATGAGCAGGAAAACCGATATACTCGGGCAGCAGGGTATTTATCCAGCTGGCTCAAGGAAGAAACGTTAATACAGGACGCTGACCCTGCATTTTACTGTTATGAAATCAGGTATAAACTGAGTGGCAGGGAACTCAGGACGCGGGGTTTTCTCGGTGCAGTCAAGATCGAAGAACTCGGCAGCGGCAGGATCCATCCCCATGAAATGACCTACTCAAAGCCCAAATCCGACAGGCTGAATATACTCCGCTACTGTAATGCCGACACAAGTCCGATTTTCTCTTTGTACAGCAGCAGCGAAAAGAGCGCGTCTTCGATTCTTGAAGATGTTGTCCGGTCGGCTCCGTTTATTGAGGCAAAAAACGGGGACGGTTTTACCCACCGGCTCTGGCGTATCACTGACCGGAGATCAATTGACAAAATAAGAGATGAAATGTCGGACAGGGACGTCTTTATCGCGGACGGACATCACAGATACGAAACAGCCCTTGCGTTCAAAAAGGAGATGGAAGGCAGGGGGCTTGTGAAAACCGGGGATGAGCCTTTTAATTATGTCCTCATGTTCCTCTCAAACATGGAAGATGAAGGTCTTTCTCTGCTGCCTACGCACCGCCTTGTTGAGACAGACTCTGATATTCATATAAAGCCGATCCTGAAAAAATATTTTGACCTGCAGAAAATAAGCTCGGGTGAAATCTCTGAAGAAGAGGCAAGGCTCCGCATGCTCTCAGCGATGGAGGGCAAGGTCCATACATTCGGGATGTTTCTCACAAATACCGGGTCATATTACACATTATCATTCAGTGGATCAAGCATTGATATGGACCTGCCCGACATCCTGAAGGGTCTTGACGTAACGGTCCTTCATAAATTTGTTTTTGAAAAACTGTTAAAAATTGAGCATTATGAATATGAGATGGACCCTGTGAATGCCGTGAACAGGGCCAAAAAGGGGTCATTTGAGGCTGTATTTTTCCTCAATTCAACGAAACTGCATGACCTCAGGGAAGTCGCCCTTGCCGGACACAGAATGCCCCCCAAATCCACCTACTTCTATCCCAAACTCCTGACCGGCATGGTAATGTACAGGTTTTAACGCAGCTGACACCAGCTGTTTTTTCTATATGTGGGCTGATTACTCAATGAAGGTGCAGACTTCATTAGAAAACGCGCTTTCATTTCCCGAAGTGTCAACAGCTGTTACCGCAAAGCACCATGTCCTCTGTGATAAACCGGTGATCGCGTAACATGTCGCGCTGCCGGTGTCTATTGACGCCGAATAGGTATAGTAAGAAAGGCGGTAGTACACATTGTATCGTGCCAGATCATTCAAAACAGACCCATCTTTGTTAGTTACCGGTGGTTTCCAGTTCAGAGTCACCGGTCCGCCGCAGTTAAGAACAGAGCTGTCGCATATCCCGGGATCTGCCGGCAAGACAGCAGGATCACTATCATCGCAGTCTCCCGAGCAGGCTGCAAAGCCGTCTCCATCCATGTCTGCCTCATAAAGGGGTATGGTCCCGTCGCAGTCGTTGTCACGGCCATCGCATATTTCATCAGCCCCTGGATAACTATAGGGGTCCTCATCGTCACAGTCGGCACCCAGGCAGCCGGGTCCTGCACCATACCCGTCGGCATCACCGTCTGTACAGCCTGAACTGGTACAACCGGGCTCATCGACAATCCAGTTACAGTTATTATCCTTGAAATCATCGCAGACCTCCCCGGCACCGGGATAAACCTCCGGGTCAAAGTCATCGCAGTCATTCGCACATAAAGGCACCCCGTCACCGTCACTGTCAACATCTGTAGGGGGTCTCCACGAATCACAGTTATTGTCCTTGCCGTCGCATAGTTCAACAGCTCCGGGATGCACGCTGGGATCATTATCATCACAGTCAACCTGACCGCAAATACCTCCTTCTACAGCGTATGTATCGCCATCATTGTCTGAACAGTTCTGAGCTGAAGCAGGACAGAATGCTGCGAGGATAAAAACAAAAAATGAAACAGCAAGAATATACAATTTACCTTATATTAAGCCTGACTCTGAATTATCTATTTTGAATAGCACTGATAATCATTATGCAAAAAATATGCCTGCGGCAAAAACCCATTAAATCAATTGGAATCATTATAGGCTCACTGAATCAGCATGTCATAATGACAGGATCATGGCCATTATTACAAAAACGGATGGTGTTTATATATCGACTCTTCGACAAAAGCAGGTAAAATATTTTACCTTATAAAAAAACCATGTTAAAAAACCTGAAGCAGTCAATATCAGTCTGGCTCATAAAAAAAGTGCAAAGATACGGGCCGCATAAAGTCCGGGTGTTAGACAGCACATACAAGGTTTCAGCAGATGTATTTAATCCACGATTTTATTATACGAGCGAGTTTATGGCCCGGCATATCATGGTGACGCCCGAAGATTGCGTGCTGGACATGGGCACGGGTTCAGGTATTCAGGCGGTCACAGCCGGCAGGATGGCCGGGAAAGTCATTGCTATAGACATAAATCCGGAAGCTGTCAGGCTGGCAAGCGAAAATGCCCGTAATAATGGAGTGGCAGATATAGTTGAGGTCATAAAAGGCGATCTTTTTTCACCCCTTGATGATGATCACAGGTTTAGCGTAATTCTGTTTACCCCGCCCTACCTGCATGGCACAGTAAAGACTCATCTTGACCATGCACTGTTTGATGCTGACAAGGCACTTCTTGCGAGGTTCTTCAGAGAGGCCGGGAAACACCTCAGTCCCGGAGGCTACGTCCAGATGATATATTCATCGATTGCCGATCCCGGTCAGGCACTGGACATATGCAGGGAACTTGGATGGCGTCATAGTATCATAGCCAGCGAACAGACTTTTATGGAGAAATTCATCATCTTTAAACTGAGCTTAACATGAGTTAAGAAATGGAAATAAGAGGCGATCACCTTATCACATGACAATATCCATCCGGACAATTCATTACAAGCGACAAATTTTGACATAAAACCTGTTGATAAAATGAGGTTTTTCATGGGCGATCCTGATTGTCGCACGCCTTTTTCAATTGACAAAACTAACGCTTTTTTGCAATAATATTAATTGCACTACTACGCAAATTCATTATTTTTCAACAGCTTAAATAACAGGTCCGTATATTGATCAAATTTATTGCCGCCAATAAATGGTTCAGCAATCATCAAGTTCTCAAGAACATCAATCTTGAGATAGTCAAAGGTGAAGTCATCGTCATATGCGGGCCGAGCGGGGCGGGCAAGAGCACGCTCCTCCGGACGATCAACAAGCTTGAACCTATTGACGACGGGGAAATTATTGTTGACGGCATGTACCTGTCCGACCCAAAGACCGACCTGACCGCACTCAGGGCGGAAATCGGTATGGTCTTTCAGCACTTCAATCTATATCCGCACAAAACAGCAATCAGTAACATAACCCTTGCGCCGCGCAAAGTGAGGGGATTAAACAAGCGCAAGGCATCGGAAAGGGCCCGGAAACTGCTCGAAAAAGTCGGGCTC
>JAJRVB010000314.1 GCA_024277515.1 Nitrospirota bacterium
GGATGTAGTCCAGACGAGCCAGGCGTCCATCGCGCAAATTTCCAATTTTGTGGGGATGCTTGAGGAGATACTGGTAAAGGTGGACAAAGGTCAGGGGACAATTTCAAAATTTATTCAGGACCCTGCTGTCTACAATAACCTGAAAGAGGCGATAGAAGAACTCACTTTACTCATCAGAAAGATTGAAGGCGGCAAGGGCACGATCGGCAGATTAATAAATGAAGACGGTCTGTATACCGACCTCTCCGCCTCGGCAGGGGACATCAGGCTGTTCGCGCAGTCCCTTCAGGAGTCGGAGGGGACGCTCGGTAAAGTGGTGCGCGACCCCGAGCTGTATGAACGGTTCCTTAAGGCGTCACAATCTCTTGATGCCTTTACAGAGAAGCTTTCCTCTTCAAAAGGCACGGTTCATAAACTGATCGCTGATGAGAGCCTTTATGAAAACATGAAGTCCGCATCCGAAAAACTGGACCGTGTCCTCGGACGTATTGACAGGGGTGAAGGACTGGCAGGGAGTCTTGTCAGGGATGAAGGGCTTTCGGAAGAACTGAGATCAACACTTAAAGAGCTGAATGCCCTGATCAGGGACATAAAAGATAATCCGAATGACTATTTCCAGTTTAGTATTTTCTGAGGGTTGACCCGAAAGAAGCAGATATTGTTCAATCAAATAATTAACTCGATAAATTATTAAGATAATATGCACAAAGCTTTGAATAAAAGCATACACGCTCAGATTGGTTGGTATTGCGTCTAAGGTATCGAAAATTATTTGCTTTCACAACACCTGCTTCTTTCTTATTGAATTTTTCAGGATGATGAAGAGACCGGGCTTTTTTTTATTGCCTGTAAAATGCCTCGTGTGACACACCGCGGCTTATCAGAAAATCCACCACATCCGCCGGCTTGAAATACATCCTGAGTTTGCACGCGCTCCGGGTGGTCGTGCTGAAGATGCCGTCCTCGAGCGTCTCGATGAGATTGATAATATCTTCTACTTCCTCATCGCTGAAATCGGTTTTCATTTCTGCCTTGCCGGGTCCCGGTGACGGGTGTTTTAATATCCTGTCAGCAATATTCTGGACAGACTCAAGATAGGGTTTCCCGCTCTGCGAATTCAGGAAAGACGGAATCCTCAACAGGTATCCGGTTATCTCCGGCGTGTCCGGGAGGTTCCCCGCGTGTTCAACGGGAAGACCGAGCTTTTCCCGGCAGAGGGCAATTAGGTTTCTTACAAGCACATGGTCCTTCCCTTCAGGGATCCTGTTTACCACCAGGGCAGGGCAGAAGTCTTTCTCTATCTACTGGATCAGCGGGAGCATTTCGGGCGACAGGGTCCTGACCTTCTCGGTCAGCATCTCTATTGTAAACCTGTCTTCTCCGCCGGTCTTTTTTGTTTCCGCATCGATGACAGGCCCGATATCCGGATCTCTCCTGAATATGTTCTGCAGTCTCCGGAAGAGGGCGCTCTTAATGAAGCTGTACGCGTTCATGACGGCCCCCGGCTCAGGCGCGGTCACAACGATGCCACGGTCGGACATGCTGAAGAAATCGAGCGTGTTGAAATGCACGCCTGCCCCGAGGTCGATAATGACATAGTCCGCGGGAAGCGCCTTTACATGCCTCATGATCTTTAATTTCATCCAGTGGGCGGGATTTGCCATGCCAGGCACAAAATCGGCCCCGCTCACAATCTTCAGGTTCGGCTGGGTGGTTTCGAGCAGGAGTTCTTCAAGAGAGGGGACTTTCTTTAATATGAAATCAGCAATGGTGCGGGTCTTCTTTATGATCCCGGTGTATGTGTGAATGTTGGCAGCCCCGAGGTCAAGGTCAACCAGGGCAACGCTGCTGCCGTCCATCGCAAGTTTTGTCCCGAGGGCGACCGAGAAAATGCTCTTGCCCACACCGCCCTTGCCGCCTGCCACAGAAAGAATCATTCCGGATTTATTTTTGATTTTCATGAATAAGTCTGGAAATTATATCATAACAGGAAGCCCAAAGGGGTCGGGCTTTCCTCGTCATCCATGATAAGGACAGCATGTTTCATAGCAGAATAAAGAGTGTCATGAATATTCTCCGCTCCATAAGCTGTCGAGAAACCTCCGGTATGGCAGAACAACGACCCCGCCAACCCTCCTCGTACGGGGGGAAAGGCTGACGCAAAGATAACGCTTCAGCTTCTTTTCCTCTGCCAGGGCGCGGAGAGATTTGAGATCCTGTACAGAGACATTCTCTTTTGCCTTCACCTCAATCGCCGTATGTTCGCCCAATATGAAATCCACCTCAAAGCCGGAGGTAGACCGCCAGTAACTGAGAGGCTCGGTAGAGCCATAATCTATGTAGCTCCGCAGTTCATGCATAATGTATGTCTCAAAAGCCTCGCCGAACTCAGGCGTTCCCGGCCTGAATTCACGCCCCTGCAAGTGTGACACTACGCCAATATCAAAAAAATAGTACTTTGATGAAGCCAACGGCTTGCGTTTCACCGACCGGCGCCATGCGGGAAGCTCATGGAGGACAAGGGTATCTTTTAAAATTTCTAAATACTCATACACTGTCGTGCGCGGAACCTGGGCATCATTGGAGATATTCGTAAAGTTAACGATCGTCCCGTTGCATAATGCGGCAACCTTCAGAAAACGGCTGAAAGCAGGCACATTGCGGGCAGCCCCCTCGGCAATAATCTCCTGCTGCAGATAAGATCCTGCATATGCTTGCAGGTCGGCGCGGGGATCATCGGAAAAGTAGATTGACGGCAGCAGCCCGCGCTCAATTGCACGAATCAGATCAAAATGCCGCCCGAGTTCCCGGTAGGTAAGCGGATGTAAATATTTCGTGCGCGCCCTGCCTCCAAGCAGGTTTACCCCGCGGCTGCGGAGCTTCCGGGCGCTTGAACCGGTAAGCAGAAAACGAATGCCTCTCCCTTCAATCAAACGGTGCACTTCATTAAGAAGGATGGGCAGGCGCTGTATTTCATCAATTACTACAATCCGGTCATTGGAAGTCAATTCCTCTGCAAGCCGGCCGGGGCTTTGACTTAATTCGAGAAACAGGGATGTATCCAGAAGGTCATAGACCTTTGCCCCCTTGAGGGTATGACGGACAAGAGAGGTTTTCCCTGTCTGGCGGGGTCCGAGCAGGAAAAATGACTTCTTCTCCAGCATATCAGGCAGACTCAATATCCTGCTTATATATATACTGTTGTTATTTTCCAGTGTTGTCGTCATACTTGTCATTTATCATGATATTTGACGATAATTATGTCAAGGCATAAAAAACCAGGCCGGGCTAAACTTGTTTCCTTAAGCGCGGGGCGGTCATCTGAGATATTGCCAATATGTAGTATATATGCTACAATTGTAATATGATTGCATTTGGTGCAAATATTCTCCTCTGGAGGCTGCACAGGTCGCTTTCTCAGGGGCAGCTGGCGGCACTGTCCGGTATCCCCCGTCCCAACCTGTCGGACATTGAGAAGGGAAAGCGGGACATTACTCTGTCTACGATCCGGTCGCTTGCAAGCGCCCTCGGGGTGCCGCCGGGAACACTCGTAAATGGTGAACCACCGGGGCATAAAAAACGCGCAGGGGATTTTTCACGTGAATTTATGGAGAGAATCGCGGATTCTGTTGCCCGCGGGAGACCTCCCGGAGACAGGGAAGAACACCGGCTTTATCAATTGTTAAGAGAAGTTCTGAGAAGCAGTCTCAAATGCGCGCGGGCCGGTCAGGGACTTCTCCCTCTGCCTGCCGGAAAATCCGGACTGGCGTGGCTACGTCTGCGCGCGTTGTATCCGCCGGAAATTGTCAACAGCCTTATTACGAGGACGCGGGAGCTTGCGGAGAGAATATGAACAGGCGCCGGATCGATGATTTTTTCAGGACCCTGAATGCCGAGCTTCGGCAGGATGCCGGGGTGATCCTGACCGGTGCGGCCGCAGGGAGCATAATGGGCGGTTTGCGGCCGAGCGTGGATATAGATTTTGAAATTGAACTCAGGGACCCGGGTGAAGCGGACTGGGAGCGGCTCGAATCCGCGATCAGGAAGGCGGTGGAAAAGACCGGTATTTATGCGAACTATGCAGAGGATATCGACAGGTGTGGCATGATCACCCTGCTTGATTACAAAAACAGGACAAGCCTTTATAAAAAGTACGGGAAGCTGGCCGTAAGGGTGCTTGATCCGGCATACTGGTCGATCGGCAAGATGACACGTTTTATCGATCCCGACATTCAGGACATGATCCGGGTCTTCCGTAAAAAAAAGGTCCCGCCTATGCGCCTGGCAAAGGTCTGGGGAAGGGCACTGAAAGAAAGTCCGAGATCAACGGCGCTTGCCGGCTTTCGCCGCCAGGTTGAGGGTTTCTTCAGGTCCTACGGCAAAAAAATATGGGGCAAGAGTTTTGATCCTGCCAGAGTTATCCGTCAGTTCCACAAGGCCGCAGGGATATGAGATGTAAGAGGATTAAACTGAAAAAAGCATCTGGCCACAGATTGGCGCGGATATACACTGATATATAACAAAAACATATGAATTTTCTTCGTCTGTTCAAGGAAAACCTTGACTTTTGATGATGCCATCATTAATATTAGGGATTATGTACCTTGAGAGGAGCATTACAAAGCGACTTTACCAGCTCTTTGAGGCCTTTCCTGTTGTGGTCATCAGCGGTGCCCGTCAGGTTGGCAAGAGTACTCTCCTTCAGCATACTCTGGGCAAGCAGGCAGAGATCGTGGTCTTTGATCCTGTTGTGGACATAGAAAATGCCCGTCAGGATCCTGAACTCTTTCTGAATAACAGAAAATCCCCGCTTATTCTTGATGAAATCCAGTA
>JAJRVB010000315.1 GCA_024277515.1 Nitrospirota bacterium
CATAAAGCGGGTTTCGGAAGATTCCTGATTCCTCATCCTCCTGTGATAAACCGGCTGCTGCGTCACGGTCTGCCGGAGGATGCTCAATACAATCTGAGTTTTACTCATGAGTTCGGACATTTACAGACCGCGCCTTTAGCATTGCCGTACACGGGAGTAATGCCTGCATTGGCTTTTGTCACGGGTCACACAGGGTTGCCTGAGATTGCTCTTGTATTAATCAGCACGCATGCCGCATGGGAAATTATGGCTGAAATTTATACCATTGCGAGCAATGTCCATTTATATCGTAAATATTATGAAAATGTTAGAGTCATCCCGAGGCTTGTTTTCTGGTTCGTTGCCGGGATATTTGCTGCAACAGGATGGGTCATTGTACTTTTCTGAGGAGGGATTATGGAGAGTGGTCAGGCGGCATTAGGAGGCACATGGATCATTACCATCATTATGGTGATTGTTGTTTCATGGATAGTATTCAAGTATCTGGTGCCCGGTAATTTTAAGGAGTGGCGTAATTTTGGGCTTATCCAGGCATTTATCATTGCGCTTTATGCCGAGATGTACGGGTTCCCCCTGACTATCTATCTCCTGACAACCTTTTTAGGTTTTGACATCCCCTGGCTCCATGTCAAAGGCCATCTGTGGGCTTCACTGTTTGGATGGGGTCAAGGTATGGCTATGGTCGAGATGGTGGTGGGGTATGCCTTCGTATTTCTCGGTATCTCCCTGATTGTCAGGGGCTGGAAGCAGATATATGAGGCACGAAAAAAGGATGAACTTGTTACAGGCGGCATATATAAGTATATGAGACATCCTCAGTATACAGGCATATATCTGGCTATCTTCGGGCAGTTGATACACTGGCCCACTATCCCGACACTGGCATTGTTTCCGTTGATTATTGCTGCCTATTATACCCTTTCCCGAAAAGAGGAAAAGGTCATGATTAAGAGCTTTGGAGATGAATACAGAGCTTATGTAAAGAAAGTGCCGATGTTCTTTCCAAAATGGGAGGAGGCCAGAGAGTCGTTGTTTGGAAAAGATGAAAAAGAGGATGTAGTTTAAGGGGGTTAATGGACGAAAGGGGCTTTTCAGTTCCGCAGGGTTCGGACTTGAATTTTCAAAGGAGGGTTAAAAAATGGAATGGATTATAGAAAACTGGTTCTGGATAATATTTTTTGTAATATTTATCGGTATGCACCTCTTTGGTCATGGAGGTATGCATGGAGGTCATGGAGGAGAAGAAGGCGATGAACATAAAGGGCATTCAGGTGAAGGATCATCTAAAAAGAAAGGAGGAAGCTCATGCCATTGAATATAAGAATTGTCAGCTGGTCACTGGGCATATTTACAGCAATTTCCTATATAATTTGCGTTGTATATGGGCTGATTGTCCCCGAAAATCTGCATGGCATGTCGGCGTTTCTTGAGTCGGTACTTCCTGCTTTCAAGTGGTTGACGTTCAGTGGATTTATCCTCGGACTTATTGAAAGTTTTCTTTACGGGGTATACACTGGAATTGTATTTGTGCCTATATATAATTTTATAAACAAAAGGTGGGGTTAGATAATGAAAATAAGCTGGTTCATACAGAGAGATGTGGACAAGAAAACATCAGGTCGTGGAAAAGCCTGAATCCGGGGGTGAAAATTGACTGAAAATTTAGTTTGGTTTGTATGGTCACTTGGTCTTCTATTTGTCTGGCTTGCCGTCTTTGTGTTCTACCGCACAGCGCGGACACGGATACTTCGGGCAAGCCTTCTTACCATGCTGTTCGGTCTCTCGGAGCCTGTTTTCGTACCCGAATACTGGAATCCGCCATCACTATTCGACTTGGCCCAAAAGACAGGTTTCGATATTGAAAGCCTACTTTTCTCTTTTGCCATCGGGGGCATGGGGATCGTTATTTATGATCTTCTGTTCAAGGTTAAGCACGAAAAAATGGACTGGATTGAACGGCATGGCCGCCATCACCGCTTCCATTTTTGGACGCTCGTTTCGCCATTTATCATGTTCGCGCTCCTATACTTCCTGACGGACCTGAATCCCATTTACAATGCGAGCCTGTCCATGTTTGTCGGCGGTCTCGCGGCTTTATGGTGCAGGCCGGATCTCAAGATGAAGATCTGGGTGAGCGGCGTTATTTTCATGCTTTTCTACTTTGTGTATTTATTCCCGCTCGTGCTATTGTTTCCGGGGTTTGTGGAGCGCGTCTGGGTGCTCTCCGCTATTTCGGGAATCCTGATCGCCGGCGTGCCCCTTGAGGAGTTGATGTTTGCCTTCACTTTTGGGATGCTCTGGTCCAGTTATTATGAGCATTTGGCATGGTACAAAATAAAAACGGAATCTGTCCATAAATAATGCAGGAGGCCGGAGAGGCATTATTTGGAAAAGACGAAAAAGAGGATGCGGTCTAAGGGGGGTTGTTGCTGCATTCTGAGGAGATAAAATGATGGATGTAAAAGATCCGGTATGCGGTATGACGGTTAAGGTGGAAGGCTCTGTTTTCACTTCTTCTTTTAAAGGGGAAACATATTATTTCTGCTCGGAAAAATGCAGGGCGGAATTTGATGAAGGTCCTGATGCGGTTCTTGCTATGAAATCAGAGCGGGAAAAATCTGTAGAAAGGGAGAGGTCGGTATCACTTGAGAAAATGATAGACGCGGTAGCGCATGAGATAAGAAACCCTCTCACTTCAATAGGCGGTTTTGCGCGAAAGATATACAGGAGTCTTTCGCAGGATGATCCAAACAGGGATTATATGAAGATGATTATCGACGATGTAGCCAGGGTGGAAAATATGATCAGACAGATCGTTGAGTTAAAGACAATGGGAGTACTGCATCCGAAACCTTCAGATATCAATAAAATAGTGAGTGAAGCGGTCAGATCATTTGAAAAAGAACTGACAGACAGAAACATAGAGTTTGAAGTTGAGTTGATGGACAAACCGCCTTTAGCGCTTCTGGATGGCGGCAGTATTCTTAAAACCATTAACCATCTGATCAGAAACTCTATTGAAGCGATGGAAAAGGCACCCGGGAAGCTGAAGATATCCACTTTCATAAGGAATGAAGCGATAGAGGTGACAGTGTCCGATACCGGCAAGGGTATCCCGGAGGATAAAATCAAGTTTATTTTTGATCCCCTTTTTACCTCAAAGATATACGGGCCGGGACTCGGCCTCACCTTTGATAAAATGATCATTCAGGAACACGGTGGGAGCATTTCGGTCATGAGTGAGCCGGGAAAGGGTACCGTTTTTACGATCAGATTGCCGTTGAAGGGTTAAGTTATTGGTTATTTCCTTCAATCCGGTCGCCTTTCAGGTAAAAGTTTAATCCCGAGAATTATTGCCGTCCCGGTCATCAGTAATGCCGTAAGCAGGTATGGCACATGAACATTCAATATAAACAAAAGCCCGCCGATTACAGGCCCGGCGGTCTGTCCGAGACTGATGGCAGCGCTTTGCATGCCAAGCGCTGTTCCGGAGAGTTCTCCCGCATTCTTGCTGACCAGTGAAGACATGCTCGGATTAATTAATGCCATGCCGATGGCGAATAAAGTTACGTAGAAAAGAATAAGCGCCATGTCCCGGGTCGTCATTAATAAAAACAGCGCGCCCCCCATTAATAGAAAGCCCGGCGGCAATAAAGGTCTTTCGCCGAGACGCCCGATAAGACGACCCACCGCGCCTACCTGGGCCACAGCCATGACTAATCCGCAGACCATGAATACGGCCCCCATCTGCTTCGGCCCGAAATTCATCACATTTTTCCCATGGAGAGCAAACGTGCCCTCAAAGAGGGAGAGGGCGAAATAACCGAGAAAAGAGAGAATAAGCAGCCCCCGGAATGTTTTGAATGTAACTAACCAGTGTTTTGCGGACCGTCCTGAAAGAGGTCGGATTTCTGATTTTCGTAGCGACTCAGGTATGAGATATACAGCGGCAAATAAAGAGAGTATCGCAAGAATCGCTGCCACAAAGAAAGGAGTGGAAAAATCATCGGCTCGGAAATGCCAGATGCTGAATTTAAAATGAAAATCGAGGCGGGTCAGAAATCCTCCCAACGCCGGACCTGTAACGACTCCGAACCCTATGGCGCTGCTTAACCATGCCATCCCCTTGCCACGGTCCGACTCCGAAGTAGTATCAGCAACATAAGCGCTCGCCGCAGGCAGTACGGCAGCGCCGAATATTCCACCAAGGATACGCGCGGTATAGAGCATAGTCAAATTTGTGCCGATTCCAAAGAGCGCCATAAAAACGGCATAACCAGCCAATCCGACCATAAATAGAGGACGTCTGCCGACACGGTCGGACAAACTGCCCCATAAGGGCGCGAAAAAAAACTGCATAAGGGCGAATATGCCCGTCAACAGACCAACGTGAAGATATGCCTCCTGAGCTGTCGCGCCCTCAGCAAGTGCCAGCCGTTCGATGTAAAATGCGAGCACCGGCAAGGTCAGTCCGTAACCGATCATGACTATAAACAGACAGAAAAGGAGAAAGCCGGGATGTTTTCTCTTGTGAAAGTTCATCTCTTATGCATTTGTTTAAAGTATTGTGTTGGCACTACAACATTGTATCACACAAGGCAACTACTGAGGTTATCAGGAAACTCCAGCTCCCTTGCTGAATAACCTCATTTGAAAAAAATGGTAGATAATTAAAAAGAAGTTGGAAAATGAGTATAATGATTAGACGGAGTATATATGAAGACACTCGATGAAATAAAAGAACTTATTCAAGACCATAAAGATGAACTCAGGCAGCAATATGGCTTAAAAGAAATCGGGGTGTTCGGCTCCTATGTGAGGGGAGTACAGAGGGAAAACAGTGATCTTGACGTTCTTATCGAGTTTGAAAAACCTGTAGGTTTTGTAAAGTTCCTCATGCTTGAGAACAGACTTTCAGAGCTGCTTGGTGTGAAGGTTGAGATGGTAACTAAAAAAGCATTAAAGCCTTTTATCGGCAAACGGATTCTTCAGGAGGTTATATATGTCTGAAGAAAGACTGCTTCAGGACTATCTCAATGACATAATTGAATCAATCTCTGACATAAGGGAATTTATCCTGGGCATGACTTTTGATACATTTGCAAATGACATAAAGACGGTAAAGGCCGTTATAAGAAGCCTTGAAGTCATTGGAGAAGCGGTCAATAAGATACCTGAAGATATCAGAGACCGATACCCTGAAACACACTGGCAAGAAATGATTGGCATGAGAAACCGTCTTATCCACGAGTATTTTGGTGTCGATTAAAATATTCTATGGCAGACGATAGAAGAAGACCTGGAACCTTTGGAAATAAATGTCCGTAAGGTTTATTCTGATCTATATACAGACCGGGGCAATTAATGTAGGGGCAATTCACGAATTGCCCCTGTTGGCTTTAAAGTAATATCCCCAATCCAAGGACTAACTGAATAAGATATAAGGATAAAATCATTATTCCAAGGATATAGTGTCTGTTTCTCCAGTAAGTCCCGGTGGCCCTGATTTTCCCTGAGATTATGTATGTTGTAATTATCAGGGACACAATGACAAGACCGGTAATAAAGTGCAAAGGGTATTCGAAAATGTGTCCATCAGCGAGAACAGCAATTGTCATGCCGGCAATAAAGCCCGCAATACCCAGAATAGCCGCAACAGGTCCGACCTTCCTGTGTTTTTTGATTAGATGTAATGGCTTTTTATTCGACTTTCTTATCCTGAACCCGAGAATCCCCTGATACATGAATAAAAGTATCACGGCTGTATTATATGCCGCGTGAAACAGTTTCAGATATGATATTAATTCCT
The DNA here is from genome assembly GCA_024277515.1 of Nitrospirota bacterium. Lineage (GTDB taxonomy): Bacteria > Nitrospirota > Thermodesulfovibrionia > UBA6902 > UBA6902 > JAJRVB01. Next base: position 5,810 of record JAJRVB010000315.1, read on the forward strand.
TACTCATTATTCGACAACTTCAAGAACTCCTTCCATGCCCTTTGCCCTGTGATCCTCAAAAAACAGAAATCTCTTGTTGCAGTATATCGCATATGCACCGGTCTTTACGGGTGTGAATGTAACCGACTCTGGAGTCTTGCCCATATCTGTGTCAAAATCAATCCCCGCGTCAGGGGCCTTTATTATAATATTGTGCGGCGTAATTCCGGGTGTCTTTCTGAAAGTCAGCTCCACCGGAACGTTCACCTTGACAATAATATAATCCGGATCAAAATAATATCCTCCCCCGACAATTTCCACTCTCTGGACTCCATCGCTGTCAATAGAAGCCGTGTAAACATTTTTTTGCGCCTTCACATTTACGGCAAAAAGGAGCAGCGCAACGAGTATTAATACTATACGCATGTTAAACTGTCTCATATTCATCTTCCCTCCATTTTTATATTCGATAATAATACATTCTATTTTATTTACCGGCAGACGCTATGATATAAATCATATGAAATTAAATAAAAACAATTGAAGATAGAAGCATAATGTGATAAGCTTCTTCTCAATGGAGAGAAAATTTACTCGTAATACGGCTATTCTTAATTCACTCAAAAAGCATTCATATTTAATTCACGATAACCGGGTAATGTTGAAGCAGTAAACAAGAGCCGGGGAATACATTAAAAAATGGTCCTTGAAATTAGATGACGACCGATAAACCTTAAAAAGGAGGCACAGGATGAA
>JAJRVB010000316.1 GCA_024277515.1 Nitrospirota bacterium
ATGATGCATGTCCCCCTTTCTGGAAATGACAAATGTCAAAATCCAAATGCCAAATCAAATCCCAAACAACTTAATGTCAAGTCGTCAGACTGACCACTACTGATTCACACTCAATACGCTGACATTATTTCTATATTTGTTACAGACTGAAGCCTCAATTTAGAATTTGGACTTTGACATTCATTTGGCATTTGAGCTTTGACATTTAATCGTCTGTCTCTATCTTCCGGAAAAAACAGGTCCTGTTGCCTGTGTGGCAGGCGCCTGAACCGGTCTGCTCTACTTTCACCAGCAGCGTGTCTTGATCGCAATCATACAGTATTTCTTTTACAAGCTGCACATTCCCTGATGTCTCGCCCTTGGTCCAGAATGTTTGTCTCGACCTGCTCCAGAAGCAGGTCTTGCCCGATTCAAGTGTCTTCTCGATTGAGGCCCTGTTCATGTACGCCATCATCAAAACTTCGCTGCTGTTTATATCCTGTATTATGGCGGGTATCAGACCCTGTTCATTATATTTAAGTTCCGGAACCATACTCCCTCCCTTGATCTCGCTCATTTCAAGACAGGCTTATTGTAACATGCTTAAACCGACAACTTGTATAGATCTGAAGAAAATAATGAGAGGTTTTACCGGAACCTATTGTATTCAATGCACTTTCTGAGAATGTTCCCTGTACAGCATGGATCGCATTCCTTGCAGACTTGACACTTTTCCTTCAATATTTCAATTAATTCCTGTGATGTCATTGCTTTCATCTCCTTCTGTTCAAGATATCAGGCTTCCGTCTGAAAATTGATTTATTCTTCCTGATGTCAGCAATAAAGCAACAGTCATGCCGGGCAATAAATTACAGGTGCAACTCATCAATCATTAAGGATTATTTATTTAATGGTAAACGTTAACATGGGTATTGATAAAGCATTTATGTATGGATTTGTATACAGCGGGGAAGGCTGACGCCTCACGGTTATTTTTTGTATTCGTCAGGTTTAAGATTATGCTTTTTGAGAAGCTGATAAAAATCTGCCCGGTATTTCCCGGCCAGTTCGGATGCCCTGCTCACGTTGCCGTGAGTGATCTTCAGCAGATTCAGGAGGTATTCCTTTTCGAATTCAGATTTCGCCTCTTTGAATGACTTCAGTATGCCTGACGGCTGCATGGCTGCCTGAAGAATAAGATCTTCCGAGATGACATCTTTCCGTGTCAGGGCCATTGCGTATTCTATGGAATTTTTCAGTTCCCGCACATTACCCGGCCACTCATGCATCATCAGCTTCTGCATAGCCTGGGATGTAAGACCCTTAACCCTGATCTTCATCTTCTGATTGAACTCTTCGAGAAAGTGGTCCACCAGGGCAGGGATGTCCTCTTTTCTATTCCTCAGGGGTGGAAGTTTCACAGGAATAACATGTATCCGGTAATAGAGGTCTTCTCTGAAATTGCCCTCTTTCACCTCATTCTGGAGGTCCTTGTTTGTTGCCACGATCACCCTCACATCCACCTCAACGGCCTGCTTTCCTCCTAAAGGATAGAACTGCCGCTCCTGAAGAATACGCAGTATCTTGCTCTGAAGGGCAAGAGACATGTCACCGATTTCATCCAGAAATATTGTGCCGTTGCCGGCCTGGGCAAACAGCCCCTTTGAACTCTGTACAGCGCCGGTAAAGGCCCCCTTCTCATAACCAAAGAGCTCACTCTCAAGCAGGGCGTCAGGGATGGCGGCGCAGTTTATCGCCACAAAGGGCTTGTCTTTCCTTCCGCTCCCCACATGAACGGCCTTTGCGATCAACTCCTTGCCTGTACCGCTTTCACCGTTAATGAATACCGTGGAATCCGTGCCCGCGATTCGTGTCACAAGGTCAAGGACCAGCTGCATCTCCCTGCTCTTTGCCACGATATTTCCGGCATCGTACTTTTCCTCAAGAAGGCGCTGGAGGCGCTTGATCTCGAGGGCAAGCCTGCTGCTTTCCATGGCATTTCTGATCTGCAGCAGCAACTCTCTGTGATCAAAGGGCTTTGTTAGATAACTGTACGCGCCCCTCTGCATTGCTTCGACAGCGCTCTCAATGCTCCCGAATGCCGTGAGGATAATGACCGGTATGTGAGGGTTTATGTTGTGAATCCGTTCCATAAGCGTTATCCCGTCCATATCGGACAACTGAAGGTCAAGGACCGATACATCAAACAGCTCTGTCCGGACCGCATCTAACGCGTCTTCTTCCTGTAACGCGGTGATGACATCATAGCCGGCCGACTCGAGCCTCATGCTGATCACCTCAAGGAGGTTGCTGTCATCATCCACCACTAATATTTTACCAATCGCCATTTAATTATCTTCTTAACTCCTTTTTCTTTTTTTCAATTTCGATATCCACCTGCTTGGACCGTTCGATAATGTTCAGCACCCCCAGCCAGATCTCCGCCTGCCCGCGAAGCGGGCTTTGAGGATACATCTCTATCATTTTTTCAAAATAGGCGGCAGACTTTTTAAAATCCTTGTCCGGGTTTTCATGATGAGCATAAATGAGGCCCATATTGAAAAGGGCATGTTCTCCGGCAGGGCTGCTGCTGTCAAGTTCATACGCCGCCAGATTGTTTTTGAGGGCATCCACGTATTTTCCGCTGTCCAGAAGTTTATGGCTTTGGAGCAAAAGTGTGAGCGCTGATTTCTGTTCCTCAAGTATGATAATCTCTTCTTCTTTCTCTGACTTTTCCCTCTTTATGTCATCAATGGCGTTAAATATCCCGATCCATACCCCGGCCTCCTCAGCCAGTGTACTGTCAGGAAAGGTCCTGACCAGCATGCCGAAGTAGTCACGGGAATTTTGATAGTCTTTCTCCGGATTATCATCATGCGCGTATAGAATTGCTATGTTGAAAAGCGCCTTTTCCACGGCATATCCCTTGTCAAGTATGGCCAGCACCCTCCTGTTTTCCTCAAGTGCCCGTTTATAATTTCCTTCTGCAAGATACATCTCTCCGCGTACCAGGCTTGCACGGGCGCTCCGCGTCCTTTCCATATCCTTAAAAGTTGCACAGCCCGATGCTGTAAATATGATCAGGACGGCAGCACAAAGGAGAATGTACTTCCCTGCTCTGATGTACGTTCTACCCAAACCTTACCTCCGTGGGCGTTAATTATCTCTCTGACGATGGAGAGTCCAAGCCCCGTACCCCTGATCTTCCCGGAATTCGCAAGAGAGGCCTGATGATATTTGTCAAAAACCATATCTATTTTTTCCTTTGAAATACCGGGGCCTGTGTCCGTAACCGATACCTTCACCCCGTTACCTTCCGGGCCGGCCAGTATACGCACAGAACCATCTTCAGGTGTAAATTTTACTGCATTTCCGATTAAATTTCTCAGGACCTGCAAAATCCTCTCTACATCGGCATTCACATGCTGTATTTCCCTGCTCACATCTGTTTCGATCCTGATGTGCCTGGCCTCTGCAAGGGGGCCCATCTCTCCTGCTATCCTGCTGATCATAGAGGCAATGTCGGCCTTGCTGAAATTATAATTCATCATCCCGGCCTCCATCTTGGAAAGATCCAGGAGGGAATTCACCAGGGTAATTAACCTGTTGCATTCCTCGTTAATAATCGTCAGCAGCCTCTTCTGTTTTTCGGTGGCCTGCCCGTCTTCCAGCCCTTCAAGAAACAGGTTTGCCCCCTCCCTGATCGTCGTGAGCGGAGTGCGCAGCTCATGTGACATAAGTGAAATAAAGTCAGACTTCATCCGGTCGATCTCTTTCAGCCTGGCGCACATCAGGTTAAAAGAGTGCGCCAGGAGGGTGATTTCCGGCGGAGATGAAAGCTCCAGGTCCTCCCCAAAATCTCCCGCGGCAATCTCGCGTGTCTTCTTTTTAATGACCGAGAGCGGCCTCGTGATATTCAGCGTAATGATAATGGAAATTATGATTCCGGATATGAGGGAAACTATCCCCATGACGATTGCCACCTTACTCGCATTCACATCAGCCTCGCTCAGCCGGCTGACTTTTTCATATGTATTGCGCTGGGCATAAGCCCTTAATTCCTTCAGCGCGTCCATGATGCCGTTTACTGCATCTTCTTTCTCTTTCTTATACTCTGTGAAAGTATATTGCCTGCCCGACTCAACATAGATGACCTCTTCTTCAAACAATAACAGATACCGCTTATGAAGCCGGTCAATGCGGGCAAGGAGGTCGCGGACTTTTTCGGCATCCGTTATGGTCACAGCTTCCTTCAGGTACCTGTCGAACTCGGCCTTTGCAAGGAGAAACTGATTATACGTTTCATCATCTTTCAGTATGATAAACTTTCTTTCATAGCGCATCATCGAAAGAAGCAGGTCGGACAGCTTTTTTTCATAATCCGTAAGCCGGTTATCTATAAACAGTATGGAACGCGTAACCTCTTCCAGAGAACGAAGCTGTTTTATGGCATAAATGCTCACCGTCATCGCCAGGACAAAAATGGCGAAATAACCGATTACAAGCCGGGAAAAAATACTTAATCTCATCTCTTTTCAGGACAAATTCGCTGGATAACAAACTTCGAAGAAAAACAATGTCAGCCGCCAGGATATGCTCTCACTATATTTGTATCTGAATGACTAAAGAACATATTATCATTATGCCTCCTGAATGTCCATAGGCCCCTGCCAATGTCAAAGCAATATCCGCATTGCCCGGGTTAACAGGGGGTATGTTATAATCAGAATAATTTTCAGGGTAGAGCTGGTCTCAAATGAATAAATTAATGATTATCATTACACTGCTCACAATTACCGTTGCTGCAACCACTCATGCAGCTGCCGTTGCCCCCCCGATTGTCGTCCCGGAGATGCAGCTCATTCATAACAATATCATTGTGGACCTTACGGTCAGCAACGTTACTGAATTTGAAACGTCAGTAAAATCAGGGATTGGAAAAGAGATCGTCTTTACGGTGGAACTCCTGAGGGTCTGGAAATTCTGGCCTGATGAATTCGTGGTGTCCAAAAAGATAGTAAAGGTCATCAGGTATGACAATCTCAGGGAACAGTACCAGGCATCAATCTATGACGGCATTGACCGCTCAAAAATAAACTTCAACGATTACGCCTCGATGAAAGACTGGCTTTTCAGGGTCAGGGGAATCAATCTCGCCAATATAAAGGAACTTGTTCCCGGCAGTTATTATATTCGCACAATGGTTGAATCAAGGAGCCTGGAACAGCTGCCGTTTATCGGCTTTCTGATGCATTTCATTCCGGAAGTGGAGATGAGCTTGGCTAAAGAATCCAGGCCGTTCATTGTCGGGAACAACTTATGAAGAATCTCAGGATACTCTTCGGCCTATTTGTTATAAGCCTGCTCGCAATTATTATCACCGGCGGAGTATTGAATTATCTCGGCATCGAGCACGGCCCTCTTCTGATAAAAATAGGGTCCATCTTCATCATTGTAAACCTCATTCTATACCTTCTGTTTCTGATTTTCTTCGTATTCCGAAACCTTTTTCACCTCTATTCTGAAAAGAAACGCAAGGCCATCGGCTCAAAATTCAGGACAAAACTCGTGGCCTCTTTCCTGGGACTTGTACTCATACCGTCCGTAATCCTCTTCTTTCTCTCAAATCAGCTGATAAACAACTCAATTGACACATGGTTCTCACTCGAAATCCAGAAACCCATATACGAATCAATGGACATCGCGAGGACGTTGTATTTCAAGGAACGCCGGAATGCCGGAAATTACGCGAGGCTTCTCGCCTCCAGCAGGAATCTGCGCAGCCGCATCTCCCGTACACAGATAATGCCGGAGAGTTTTAACAGCTACCTGCTGAAGAAATCCGACGGCTCACCGTTAATTGATGACGCCTTTCGTAATAATGAGGGCACTGAGATCGAATCAACTGAAAAAGGGGATGTGGTAAGGGCCGCTTCACCTGTCATGGAAGACGGCAGGATTACCGGGGTCATCGTGGTTGAAACGATTATTCCAAAAGACATTGTGGACAAAATGGAATCGATCCAGGATGCGTTCAATGAGTATGTGCAGATAAAAGTGCAGCAGACTCCGATCAGGTTCGTATATTTTTTTATCCTTACAATAGCCGCCCTGCTGATCATCTTTTTCGCGCTCTGGATATCGCTGCGCATCGCAAAGGGCATCACCGTTCCTATCCAGTCTCTTGCCGAGGCCACAAAAACCGTTGCGCTGGGCAACCTGGATTTCCGGATCCACCTGAAGAGGGATGATGAGATAGGCATGCTTATCAACTCCTTCAACAGGATGCTTGACGACCTCCAGGAGGGCAAGCATTCTCTGGAAAAGGCATACAGGGAATCCGACCGCAGAAGACTCGCGATGGAATCAATTCTTGAAAGTATCAATACGGGTGTTATCTTTTTTGACCGTTCGGGAATGATCATAACCCTGAACAATGCCGCATGCTCGCTCCTCGGCATAGAGAAAAGCGCGATTGAGGGAGAGAGCTACAAGGTCCTGCTGGAGAGGCTGAAATCGAATGATCTCATTTCGATGGTCAGACATCTGAGTGAAAAAGGGTTCGGGGCTGTGGAAAAAGAAATACACATATACCTGAACGGCAGGCCCATGGACCTGAGAGTGTACACGACAATCATAAAGGATGCGGAGAACAGATTTGTAGGCACCCTTGCCGTATTTGATAATCTTACTGAAATAATAATGGCACAGAGGGCTCTTGCATGGCAGGAAGTTGCAAAGCGGATCGCTCACGAAATCAAGAATCCGCTGACACCCATCAGATTGTCCGCGGAAAGGCTGCTCAAGAAATGGAAAGAAAGGGCCCCTGACCTGGAAGATGTCATAGTCAGTTCAACACGGACGATCGTCCGGGAAGTCGACAGTCTCAGATCACTTGTCGATGAATTTTCACGTTTTGGAAAGATGCCGAAAATAAACCTTGAACCTACCGGTATCACAGCGATCCTTGATGAGATTATCGAGCTTTACGGCAATGTAAAAGGAGTAAAGATCGTGCCGTCTCTGAGTCAGGACATGCCTGATATCGAAATAGATAGAAAACAGATAAAGATGGCCCTCATCAATCTGATGGACAATGCTATCCATGCAAAATCACAAACGATCCGGCTGAATGCCTATATGGATACGAACATGGATCTTATACGTATAGAAATAATTGATGACGGTTCAGGCATAAAAGAGACGGACAAAGACCGGCTGTTTTTTCCCTATTTCTCAACAAAGAAAGAAGGAACAGGCCTGGGTCTCGCGATAGTCAACAGCATTATATCAAAGCACAGAGGCTACATACGGGTACAGGATAATGCTCCCAGGGGGACACAGTTTATCATGGAGCTTCCGCTTGAGCGGAAATAAAAAACAGCTCACATCAGTTATAATTGAATCATTTTCATGGGAGATTGACGCGCTATGGCAAAGACAATAAAGGCGACAATAATGGTGGTTGATGATGAGGAAAGTATCCTCGAGTCCCTGACAGGGATACTCGAGGATGAGGGGCACCGCGTTATTACCGCCTCGTCGGGCGAAGATGCTCTGACAAAACATGAGGAAGCCTCGCCGGACGTTGTGCTGCTTGATGTATGGATGCCGGGCATGGACGGCATCGAAACACTGAAAAAACTCAGGGAGAAAAACAGGGACGTCTGCGTAATAATGATCTCCGGGCACAGCAACATAGATACGGCAGTTCATGCAATCAAACTGGGAGCTTACGACTTTCTCGAAAAACCCCTCTCACTTGACAAGGTCCTCATCCTCACAGGCAGGGCGCTCGAAAAACAGCAGCTTGAAAGGGAAAACATTGTG
>JAJRVB010000317.1 GCA_024277515.1 Nitrospirota bacterium
AAAATGATCAACCGTGTGATCATGCTGGTGATTGCCGGATCATCAATTGTGATCGTACTTTTTGTTTTTGCATCGGCCCTGACCATTAAATCAGTTACACGGCCGATAAAAATAGTTATGGAATCCGCCAGGGAAGTGGCCCGGGGTGATCTCACGTACACAGTGGACCTGAACACTAGAGACGAGATGGGAGTCATGGCTGCAGAACTGAATACAATGATAAAGAAACTGAACTCTGCATTCTCGTCAATTGCAGAAGAGTCGGAACGTATATTTAAGCATGCAGAGGGCCTCTCCGAGGTGTCCGAGTTCCTTCTGTCCGGGACAAATGACCAGAAAATGCAGGCAGAACAGGTTGCAACATCAACAAATGAGATGTCACAGACGATTATTGAAATGTCAAAAAATGCATCGGATGCGGCTGAGATAACCAAACAGTCCTTTGACTCCGCAAATACAGGCAGCAAGGTCAGCGAGCAGACAAAAGAGAGTATAGCGAAGCTTGTCGGCAGCATGACCAGGGCGTCGGAGGCTATTGAACTGCTCGGCAAGAGCTCGGAAGAGATCGGGGAGATCGTATCGGTGATCAAGGAAATCGCTGACCAGACCAATCTCCTCGCACTGAATGCCGCCATAGAAGCGGCAAGGGCAGGGGAGCATGGACGGGGATTTGCCGTGGTGGCGGATGAAGTCAAGAAACTGGCAGAGAGGACAACAAAGGCAACCGAAGAAATAGCAGCAAAGATACATATTAACCAGAAGGAGACCCAGGGGGTAACGATGAGCATGAAGCAGAGCAGGTCCATTGCTGATGAGGCCATTGCTACTACCTCGGATGCAGGAGAGGCCCTTCAGAAGATTGTTGAATCATCGGGAAGCGCGATGGACATGGTCCATAGAATAGCCGCTGCTACCGAAGAACAGTCAGCCGCTTCCGAAGAAGTAAGCCAGACGATGGAGAACACTGCACAGGTGATAAATAACACATATATCCTGGCAGAAAACGTGAAGAACGTATCTGATGAGCTGAGTACCGTTGCTGTAGAACTCAAAAAACATGTGGAAGGTTTCAGGACGAACACAAGTGCATCATTAGATACTGCGCTTGTCTCTGAATTTACTTTGCTGGAAGACAAAACTGCCGAGCAGGCGCCTTCATGATGATGAGAGAAATTCAAGATTTTAAATTCTCTTACCGATTTAAGGTTTATAGTTATTCAAACGGCCGTAAGGTCAAATCTTAAACAATGTTAAAGGAGGGAAACATGAAAAAGGTTTTAACAGTATTCGTAGCATTGTCATTTCTGCTCGTGGCCGGGCAGGTAATGGCGGCCAAGGTCCCCACTCCCGAATCTTATGAAGGGATTACTGTGGTTGATGCGGACTGGGTCAAGGCAAATATGGGATCAGTCAAGGTGTATGATGCCAGGAAAAAAGGCGAATATGTGGAAAAACATATCCCCGGTGCTATCTCTGCAACATATGGTGAGAAGAGCGCCAAGAACCTTGATTTTGATGAGAGCAAGGACAAGTTTAAGCTCAACAAATATCCGAAAGATAAAAATGCATCAATTGTGGTCTACTGCAACGGTCCTAAATGCTGGAAGTCATTCAAGACGGCAATCAGGCTCGTCAGGAACGGATACACAAACGTACACTGGCTCAGGGACGGTTTTCCAGCCTGGGTTGACAAAGGATATCCTACTGAATAGGATGTAAGTGGCAGGGTAAACAGGGCAGCAGAAACACGATTGTTTCTGTTGCCTTTTTTTATTTGACCCTTTAAAGACATTATTCTTTCCCACGATGCCTGTAGGGGTAATTCATGAATTACCCCTACGTTTTCTGCATTTCAAGACAATTCCAACTGCTTTTTCAGGTTAATGTTGAGTGTAAAACGGCTCTTCCGGAAAGTGGCAGCCGGGGTTTTTTGTGTAATGTTCATGTAAATTAATATAATGGACATTAAAAACATACTGTGTTTGATCCTCTTCACATCTGTTTATATCATATTTATATTGGTGCGTCCGGCACCGGCTCAAGACAGCACATCACTGCAGGCGCCTCGTTCACCTGCAAATCAGAATTTATCGGATGCTTTACATTCAGATGAAATCCCTGTTGTCAGGTATGATATAATCAGCAAATATCCGCATGATGTGAAGGCCTTTACACAGGGACTGGTGTTTTCGGATGGTTTCATATATGAAGGCACCGGCATACGCCGGAAGTCATCACTGCGCAGGATAAACCCGGCTACCGGAGATATAGTTCAGAGTATCGAGCTGCCGGACCGTTTCTTTGGAGAGGGTATCACGGTCTTTGAAAACAGGATCATTCAGCTGACCTGGCAGTCACGTACAGGGTTTGTATATGACAGAAAAAGCCTTAAACTTCTCGGGACGTTTCAATACGCCACGGAAGGGTGGGGCATTACCCATAACGGGAGGGACCTGATTATGAGCGATGGTTCGGCAGATCTGTATTTCCTGGACAGCAGGACATATAAAGTAAAGAGGCGGATAACAGTACGTGACAACAATGGACCGGTGCCCAGGCTGAATGAACTCGAATATATCAGGGGGGAGATCTATGCAAATGTATGGCGCACGCATACCATCGCAATAATCAATCCGGAAACAGGCAGGGTGACCGGCTGGTTAAACCTCGAAAAGCTGTCGGTGATGGCAGGGGGAGATTTGAGAGTGAAGACCCTGAACGGCATTGCATATGATGAAACGACCGGCAGATTGTTTATTACCGGTAAACTGTGGCCCTGGATATATGAGATAAAACTGTCCCCCGCTACTCCTGACTCCTGACTCCTGACTCCTGACTCCTAACTCCTAACTCCTAACTCCTAACTCCTAACTCCTGACTCCTGACTCCTGACTCCTAACTCAATCAGTTTCTCTTTTATTGCCTTGATCCTGTCTCTCAGTTCTGATGCCTTTTCAAATTCGAGCCTTGCCGCGGCTTCCTTCATTTCCTTCTCCAGTTCCCTGAGTTCGGAATCACTCAGATATTCCGCTTTCTCCTCGGCCGCCTTGGGCACGGTCCAGTAATCCGCCTCATAAATTGAGCCAAGGATGTTAGTGATCTCCTTCTTTATGGATGCCGGCGTTATCCCGTGCTCTGCGTTGTATGCTTCCTGTATACGCCGCCGCCTCTGCGTTTCATCCATCGCCGTTTTCATTGATCCGGTCACCCTGTCAGCATAAAAGATGACCATGCCGTTTAAATTTCTGGCTGCACGGCCGGAGGTCTGAATGAGGGAGCGGGCGGAGCGCAGGAAGCCCTCCTTGTCCGCGTCGAATATGGCAACGAGTGATACTTCCGGTAAATCAAGCCCCTCCCTTAATAAATTGACACCTATGAGCGCATCAAACTTCCCAAGCCTCAGGTCTCTTAATATTTCGACCCGTTCAAGCGTATGGATGTCGGAGTGGAGGTACCGCGCGCTGATCCCAGCTTCTGAATAATATTCAGTTATGTCTTCAGCCATTTTCTTGGTCAGTGTTGTTACAAGTATTTTTTCTCCCTGCTTTGCCCTCTTCCTGATTTCACCCAGCAGGTCATCCAGCTGTCCTGATACCGGTCTTAACTCTATTACCGGGTCTTTCAGTCCGGTCGGTCTCACGATCTGCTCGATTATCCGGTGTCCTGATTTATGGATTTCGTAATCCGCGGGTGTGGCTGAAACATAAATTGTCCGGTGCGTTTTCTGTTCGAATTCATCAAATTTGAGCGGACGGTTATCAAGCGCAGACGGCAGTCTGAACCCGAAATTAATCAGGGTCTGCTTTCTCGACCTGTCCCCCTCGTACATGCCCCGGACCTGGGGGACGGTCGCATGAGACTCATCTATGATCATAAGAAAGTCATCGGGAAAATAATCGATAAGACAAGCTGAAGGCTCCCCCGGTGCACGGCCGGTCAGGTGGCGAGAATAATTTTCGATCCCGTGGCAAAAGCCGAATTCCTTTAACATTTCCATGTCAAATCTTGTCTTCTGCTCAAGCCTTTTGGCCTCGAGTTCCTTGCCCTCCCTGAGCAGAAAAAGGGTCCTTTCTTCGAGTTCCCTGTTGATAGTGGTGATCGCCTGTTCAATCCTCGGCCTCGGTGTGATCCAGTGGCTGTTGGGGTAAAGGGAGACCTTTGAGAGGCGTCCGGCTACTCTGCCTGTGAGTGAATCAAATTCATACAGCGCGTCAATATCATCGCCAAAGAATTCGACCCTTATGGCATTGTTGCCCGAGAACGACGGGAAGATTTCGACAATGTCTCCTCTGACTCTGAATGTGCCCCTCCTGAAATCTTCGCTGCGCTCATACAGCATCTCAACCAGCTTTCCCAGAAACGCATCCCGCTCGATCCGCATGCCTTCTTCAATAAGGAGATTCATCCCACGATAATCATCGGGTGAACCGATGCCGTAAATGCATGAGACGGACGCCACGACAATAGTATCGTTTCTTTCGAGCACCGCGCGTGTTGCAGCATGCCTGAGTCTGTCAATGTCCTCATTGATCATTGCGTCTTTTTCAATATATGTATCTGTAGAGGGGATGTATGCTTCAGGCTGGTAATAGTCGTAATAGCTCACAAAATATTCAACAGCGTTTTCCGGGAAGAATGATTTAAATTCCCCGTACAGCTGGGCAGCGAGTGTCTTGTTGTGGGCGATGACAAGGGCAGGTTTGTTCACCTCTGCAATAACGTTTGCGATCGTAAATGTCTTCCCTGATCCTGTAACGCCAAGGAGTACCTGGTGCCTTAAATCATTCCGGATGCCTTCAGTTAATGATGCAATGGCTGCAGGCTGGTCGCCTGCCGGTCTGAAATCCGATCTCAGTCTGAAATTCAATTAAGAGAGCCTCTTTAATGTATTCTCATAAACCTCAAGGGCCTCTGTTCCAAAGAGTACAAACCGTATGAGTTCGATATCCGAATGGTCGTTTAAATATGAGATTGCGGTATTCAGGGCGATATCTGCCGCCTGATCAAGGGGATATCTGTATGCCCCGGTACTTATGGATGGGAACGCGATGCTCTTCAGGCCTTTTGATGATGCCATGTTCAGGCTGTTCCGGTAGGCGTTCCTGAGCAGGGCGGGTTCGTTGTGGTTTCCGTCTCTGTAGACAGGGCCGACAGTGTGAATGACATATTTTGCCTTCAGATTACCGCCTGTGGTTATCACTGCTTCACCGGTCTCGCAGCCCCCTGCCTTTATGCACTCTTCCAGTATCTTTGGCCCGCCGGCCCTGTGGATCGCCCCGTCAACTCCACCCCCGCCCCTGAGGCTTTTGTTGGCGGCATTCACAATCGCATCTGTGTCCTGCTTTGTAATGTCTCCTTCTGTCAATGATAAAACACCTTTATTGATCCTGGCTTCCATCTTTATACCTCCATTTTAAAGCAAAAAAACTCATGGCATCACTTCATAATATTCAGCTTTTGTCATTGCCCGACCTGATCAGGGAATCATATTATTATCCCATTAAACACAGGTGCAGCGCCATCATATAACTTTGGGACAAGCTCTTTTGTTAAATACAACATTGACGATCCCTCTCCCCTGCGCTGCCTTGGCATTTTCTTTTGACGCATACCCGCCATCTGTCACTATATCCCTCGGCACTATGTTGTAGTTTGACTCTATCCTGTCCAGAACTCCGCTATAGAGCGTTGTATCGGAAGGGTTCCCATCCAGAACCGCACAATCAAGTA
>JAJRVB010000318.1 GCA_024277515.1 Nitrospirota bacterium
AAGATGCTACATTTTAACGGAAAGTCAGACTATTCGGCAAGAAAATCCCGTATCTACTGAGCCCGTTTTTGAAATGCATTTTTTTCTTTATCATCACGTCCCCTTTTACCTCCTGAAACCGATTTTCCGCTTCGGTCGCTCTGGCGGTGCCATGAGCTGACGAATCGCGTCAAAGACTATTTTAAAGTTTGCGTCATATTTCTTCTCCATCTGTTCCAGCTTCCGTGCAAGGTCTTTGTGAGCAGACAGCATTTCACGCAGCTTTACGAAGGCCCTCATTATGGCAATATTGACCTGTACAGCACGCTTGCTCCTGAGAACACTGGAGAGCATGGCAACCCCCTGTTCAGTAAAGGCATAAGGATTAGCACGTCGAAGGCCGCCCCAACTTGAAGTCACAATTTGTGACTTCAAGTTCGTAAACTCTTGATTTGTAAGCTGAAACATAAAGTCTTTCGGGAATCGATCTTTATTTCGTTTAACAGCCTGCACCAGCACCTTTGGCTCCACGACATAGAGATCTGCAAGATCATTACTCAACATTACTTTATGTCCCCTGATAATATAAATTTTCCCTTCTATTACTTCCTGCTGTATAATAATTTCCATGTCCCCTCCACTTTTTAATGTCACAGACACATGCTTTTCAAGGCAGGTTCATAGGTATTCCGCTTGACCGGGCATGCGCCTTTACTAGCCTCGCAGCGTATCCCTTCTCAACCCTGAACCCGTAACTGCCTGCCTGCTCAAGCGCCTTTGCAAAGGCCTTCCCCGCCCTGCCGCGATTACCCCGGAGAAAATCAACCTGCCCGGTGCCGAGCATGCAGTATATCTTTCCCCTCGGGTCTTTTGTCTGCTGAAAAAAGGCAAGGGACTCTTTAAAACTCCCGGCCGCACTTTCGAGCTTTCCAGTCATAATGTGCGTAATCCCGACGCTCCAGAGGGTATATGCATAACTCACCCTGTCACCGATCTTTCTGTACAGGGTCCCGGCCTTTTTAAAATAGATCAGCGCGTTTCCGTAATCTTCATGCATCCTTCGCGCATTGCCCAGTCCGCAGTATGAATAGGCAAGACCGAAACGGTCATTGAGGCGGCTGAAGATCCTGTTGGCCATCTTGTAATACCGCTCCGAGTCGCGGAACTCTCCGGCAACCCTTGAACTCCCACCAAGGCCGCAGTATGAATAGGCCATACCCGAACGCTCTTTCAGTTTCCTGAACATATCGAGCGAAAGATGATACGACTTCAGCGCCTGTGTTATGTCGCCCTTTATCCTGAATGTGCCTGCCTTTGCCCACATGGAAAAGGCTTCTCCGTGCCTGTCGCCCAGGGATTTGTATATCGCTTGTGAGCGGTTTATTAATTTCAGCGCTTCTCTCCACTCCCCGAGCGCCCTCAGGCTCAGGCCGAGCCCTGACATGGCGTCCGCCTCCGAGGCCCTGTCATCCATCGCCTCCGCAAGATCAAGGCCTTTCTCATACCATGCCTTTGCCTTGACGAAATCGCCCTTTGCCCTGAATGTGTCTGCCAGGGCCAGATGGCAGTCAAGCATGCCGGTGATGTCCGATTCTTTTTTGGATTCCTTCAGCGCTTTCCCGTAATATTCGATTGCGCGGACATATTCCGCCCTCTTTCTGTACTCCTCAGCCTTCCTGAAATAATCTTCTCCAGTCTTCAATTCACTCCCCGCACCTTTCCCTGACTATCTTTGCTGTTGCAGCATAGTCATCGGAATTGTAAAATGCGCTCCCCATTACAACGATGTCAGCTCCCGCCTTCATAACTTCGGCAACATTTTCAGTATTGACGCCGCCGTCCACCTCGATCTCTGTTTTGTAGTGGTTTTCATCAATAATATGTTTCAGCTGCCTGACCTTTGTCAGCGCCATAGGAATGAAGCTCTGACCGCCGAAGCCGGGGTTCACCGACATGATCAATACCATATCAACATATGGAAGTATCATCTCGATACTGCTGACCGGGGTGGCCGGATTGAGCGAGACGGCCGCTTTTACCCCGCACTCCTTGATATTCTGGATCGTCCTGTGAAGATGTACACTCGCCTCCTGATGGACCGTAATGATGTCGGCCCCGCTGTCAGCAAACTCCCTGATGTATGTATCCGGGTTTTCGATCATGAGGTGCACATCGAGCGGAATGGATGCGACCTTTTTCACCGCCTTTACAACAAGAGAACCGATCGTGATATTCGGCACAAAGTGGCCGTCCATCACATCTATATGCACAAGATCTGCCCCGGCCTTTTCAGCCGCAATAACCTCTTCACCAAGCCTCGAAAAATCCGCCGACAGGATCGACGGCGCTATCTTTACCATAAAAACCTCCTGGAAATTAAAGTTCTTACTTCCTTTGTTTTGATTTTTTACTTTTTATTTTTGATTTATTTAAAACCACATGCCCCATCCCCGTCCGAGTTTCACTTCCACCGAGTCTCCGTTCCGAATGACCGCTCCTGCCTCCGGTTTCTGAAATATGACCCTGCTTCCCGCTTCCTTTTCTATAAGGGTAATACCGAGCTCCTTTGCCAGAATCCTCGCATCGTCAATCGTCATGTTCACAAAAGAGGGACACCTGTAAGATACTTTGTACGGCCCGAGACTTACAAGCAGATTTATCTCATTCCCGGTAATATTCCCGGACAGGGGCCGCTGGGCTATGATTTGTCCTTTTGGGACGGAATCCGAATGCACCCATGTAACTTTCCTTATTTTCATCTCAAGGTTGGTCAGGGTCAATTTTGCGTCTTCAAGCGGCTGACCCTCAAAGGACGGCATGGAATACATCTCCTGCCCGGTGCTAACGACAACTCCCACATCACTGCCTGCCTTTATCTTTTCACCCGGTTTTATTTTCTGGCTGATTATATGGCCTTCACGAATTTTTTCATGATATTCTTTTCCGTCGATGCTTAAAAATAGTTTTCTTTTATTCAGCATCTCGGCCGCCTCTGTCACGCTTTTCCCTTCAATAGGAGGGACTTCGCCGGTCTTGTCATAATTGACTAACCTGAACACAAGAAACGCGGCAACAGCTCCAAGCGCCAGAAAAGAAACCGAGTACACCAATATTTTAAATATGTTCCTGATCACTGAACCGCATCCCTTCTTTAATCCGTCTCCCCTGCAGATAGGCCCTGACAGGCATGACCGGCCTGCCTGATGGCTGAATCTCAAGGATGGAAAGACACCCCCTGCCCGTCCCGACAATCAGCCGGTCTTTCGTGCTTCGGCAAACCACTCCTGCCTCTGCGTTCCCCTCTTCAGGCACCGCCTTAAAGATTTTAACCCTTTCCTTTTCAATAAAACCATAGGCCCCGGGCCAGGGATTCATGCCATTAATAAACCTGCGCAACTCCACGGCAGGTTTCGACCACTGAATACGTCCGTCTTCCTTTTTAAGCAGGGGGGCATATGAGGCTTCACCATCCTGGGGTCTGGGTTTGACTTCTCCGTTTTCGAGCCCCTGTAATGTAGGCAATAAAAGTTCCGCCCCTATTTCTGAGAGCCGCCCGGAAAGAACTCCTGCGGTGTCATCCTCTGTTATTGCTGTTTCTTTCCTAAGCAAAATCGGGCCCGTATCCATCGCTTCATCCATCAACATCGAAGTAACCCCTGTCTTCTGTTCCCCGTTAATTATAGCCCAGTTTATTGGGGCTGCCCCGCGGTATAGAGGCAGGAGGGAGGCATGGAGATTAACACACCCGCATTTCGGGAGATGGATGATTCCCGGAGGAAGTATCTGTCCGTACGCAACGACAACAATCACAGCAGGCCGCAAATTTTCGAGTTCTTTGATAAACTCCGTGTCCCTGACCTTAAGTGGCTGTAAAACAGGCAGCCCCGCCTTTTGGGCTTCCTGTTTTACCGGACATGCCCTGACCCTCCTCCCCCTTCCGCTCTGCCTGTCAGGCTGTGTTACAACAGCGAGGATTTCATGTTCCGAATCGAGTAACGCACGAAACGGCGCAACCGCGAATTCGGGCGTGCCAAAATATACCAGTTTCATAATATTCGATCCGTTCCGGTTCTTTGATACAGAGACAATTATAGATTATACGTCATATATTGAAGGAAAACAAAAGGCCGGAAACCGGATTTTACGGGCAGGCCAAAGACAACATATCGATTATTTATTACTCAGGGCCTTTTCTCTTGCGTATCTCTTCCTGAAAAATTCACGCTTGATCCGGCCTATCCTGTCAATGAAAAACAGGCCGTTCAGGTGATCAATTTCATGCTGCAGGGCCTTTGCCAGGAGTCCGTCCGCCTCAATTTCGAAAGGTTTCCCCTTCCTGTCCTGACATTTGACCCTGACCTTTTCGGCCCGTTTGACAATTGTTGTATAGTCAGGAATACTCAGACAACCCTCTTCCGAGCTGTTTTCTCCTTCCATGCATACAATTTCAGGATTTACCAGCACTATCAGTGAGCTTTTTTCTTCCGCGGTATGCACATCAATAACAGCCACCTGTTTTGATACACCGATCTGGTTTGCGGCCAGTCCCACTCCCGGAGCAGCATACATCGTCTCTATCAGATCGATTATGAGCTTTTCGAGCTCAGCGTCAAACTCTTTGACACGCTCTGTCTTGACCCTCAATATTTTTTCAGGATATTTTTTTATTTCCCGGACTGACATAATTTTAATTTAAACACTTTCCTGAAAAATAACAAGTTTCGTACAAAAAAGAAAGGCGATGGACCCGTCTGAAATCACCGTACGTTTTTTGTGTTACAGGCGCTTTTCATCCAATAAACATACAAGGCGGCACAATGAAAGAATTCTTTCTACCTGAAAATTGTAATGCCGGGATAATCCCTTATTTTTTATTGTAAAATGCTCTCTTAAAATATTAAAATAAATCATCAGTAAGTTTTCCCCTTAGGAGATTCCATGGATTTACATCATTACCTCTTCTATCAAAATCTCGATATCGTATTTTTTGTCTATGGATTCGTCTTTATTGTCATGGGCATTACCGTGCTTATCCAGCCCAGGCAAACGAGCGAATTTGACATTGCCAATATACTCTGGCTGTTAGGAATCTTCGGCATCACCCATGGACTGAATGAATTCATGGATATGTGGTCCATCATCAAGGGCAAAAGCAATGCCCTGGACCAGGTCCGATGGGGCATCCTTCTCGTGTCATATGCTGCATTTTTTGAGTTTGGCAGGAGACTCTTCTGCCTCAAGATACCGGACTCTTCGACTTTGAGAAAGGTATGTGCCATACCGCTCAGGTGGTGGCTCCTCCCTGTTCTCATATTATTCATTTTAATTGCCGGACTGCTCTCTTCAGACTTCTGGAATGCAGGGAGCATCTGGACCCGTTATCTGCTTGGACTGCCAGGAGGTATTCTCATAGGGTCCGGGTTTCATTCCTATTACTATACGGAAGAACGCATACTCAAGCCCCTCCGGGTCAAAAAGTATTTTTTCTCCCTCGGCATCGCATTTCTTCTCTACGGGGCG
>JAJRVB010000319.1 GCA_024277515.1 Nitrospirota bacterium
CCTCGCACTTCTTGCTATGACATTTGCCGTCTCCCGCAGCACGGCATCACCCGCATCATGCCCGTGCTTGTCATTAACCTGCTTGAAGAAATCGAGGTCGCACATGAGCAGGCCGAGTGTCCCGCCGTTCCGTGTGATGCCAGCAACGAGCGTTTCCACATATTCTTCAAGAAATCTCCTGTTGTAAAGTCCGGTCATCTGGTCCCGGACCGCTGAATCCCGTAATGCGCTCGTGAGCCTCTTTGCCTCAATGACCGCTGATGATTCCTTGATATACTGCTCCGCCTTGAGTACCTGCCTCTCGATACATGCCGGATCGATGATGGTACTCGGGCTTTCATTACTCTTCTGGAGTGTCTTGTCAAAGGTGAACTGGACCAGCCCGCCGCTGCCTCCGCCTATAATTATCGGAATACATATATGAAACTTTTCGGGTGCCTGCAGAAAATGCATGCATATGTCTGGATATGCAATGGACGATACGATCCGGCCGGTCTTTTTTGCCCGGCAAAGATTATTGTCAACCATTATCTCCTTGTTGCAGCTGATATTTTCCTGTGAAAACGGAGTATGCACAAGTTCCATGGTCCTCTTCATGTCAGGAATCTCCATGATCGTAAATTCATCGAGTCCCAGTTTTTCATAAAAGACCTTGGCCAGCCGTACATATACATCTTCCAGGCTGTCATCCTCCTCAATGATTTTTTTGAATGTGTTCATGTCATGTATGGTCTGCATAAGCGCATTGAAATTGTTCGAAAGTTCGGCGATCTCGTCCTTTGAATCCACCAGGATCTGCCTTGTCAGATCGACCTCACCCTCTGAGAGGCCCTTTATCTGCTCTGTGATCGCCTTTAGCGGTCTGGTCATCGAGGTCTTCAGGAGATAGCTGAATAGAATCAGCAGGGCAACCGCAATAATCCCGACGACAATGAACATGAGCATTGACCACTTGAGAACCGTGTTGATCTTGTCCACATATTGTTTCTGCAGTGCAAATATACTCGATGTGAGTTTGCCCAGGGCGGTGACGGACTGTACGGTCAGGGTGTCATACTCATCCAGCTTTTTCATAAACAGCTTTTGCTCCTCCGGGGTCAGCTCGCCACGCTCAAGACCCTGCAGCTTTAAGGTGCTCAGTTCAGCCAGCAGGCCCCTGAGCTTCTCGCTCTTGACCTGCACGTCCCTGAGAGCCCTGTCATCAATCGTCCTGTTCAGCGGCAGCACCTGAAAGGCCGCGATAAGTGCGCCGGTCAGGTCGGAATAGTCCTTGATTGTACCCCCGTCCAGCAGGGACCTGATAGTTACCGACACATGGCCCATCAGGTCATCAGCCCTCTGGAAATTGTTGTTCACCGTCTCTATTTCATCATGGATTACGATATTGTGAACCGATACATTCGCCCCGCGTATCTTTATTGTAAGTTTCTGGGTCGCCTGTATATGAGGGACGACCTGCTCCGTCAGTGTACGGGATGATTCATTCACATATGTGACCGCCCCCAGTCCTATCAGGGCGATGACGATAAACCATGCGATACCGCCGCTCGCAAAAAGGAAGAGTTTCTGCCAGATAGGGATATCGGTAAACGTCATGACATTAAATATGCGGTTTAACGTCGGGATGCTCACTGTATGGCCTCTTTTAACTTTTTTTTCATAAATATATGAGTGTGTTTCTCCCCTATATTCAGATGGTTATAAGTCGGTTTTTTATTCTTATTTCTTTAGTGAAATAACAACAGGGGAACTGAGGCTGTAAAAAAGGGGAAGTCAAGGGCCCGGAATCGTGCATCCGGGCCCTTTCTATTTATTATGCTATCTGCGTTTTTTTGCTTTAGTAAAGGGATTATTTATCATAATGCCCTGGTCCCTCTTCTGTCCGGTTGAGACGAGATCGACCTGAACGTTCAGTGTTTCACTGATATAATCAATATATGCCCGTGCCTGTTTAGGCAGATCTCTCATCCTTGTGACGCCCTGTGTGCTCTCTTTCCAGCCATCGAGTTCCTTATACACAGGCTCGCACACATCCAGCACACTCACCTGCTGGGGAAAGTCCGTGACCCTGCATGCCCTCCCTTTTTTGCTGCAGCTGCAGCTGTTTGCAGGGTCTTTATATTTATAGGCAACACACACCTTTATTTTGTCAAAGCCGTCAAGCACATCGAGCTTTGTCAATGCAATGCCTGTAAAGCCGTTTATGCTGATCGAGTGGTTCAAACCTACGGTATCCAGCCATCCGCACCGCCTGGGCCTGCCGGTTGTCGCTCCATATTCCCCGCCCTTTAAGCGAAGCTCTTCCCCCACCTTGTCATGGAGCTCTGTGGGAAAAGGGCCGCTCCCGACCCGGGTGGTATATGCCTTGACAATTCCCAGGATACCATCCAGCCTTCTTGGACTGACACCGAGGCCGGTGCATACCCCGCCTGCGCTGGCGCTCGAAGAAGTGACATACGGATATGTCCCGTGGTCAATATCGAGCATGGTGCCCTGCGCCCCTTCAAATAAAATGTTTTTCCCCTTTTCACATAACCTGTTCGCGAGTACGACCGTATCGGTGATAAAAGGCGCAAGGTATTCAGCATATTCCATGTATTCTGTATACACCTTGTTTATACTGATTTTTTTCGTCTTGTATTTATTCACAAGGAGAAAATTAATGTCTGTAAGGTTTGCCTTCAGTTTTTCCCTGAATCCCCTGGTGTCGAGCAGGTCTGTCATCCTGATACCGGCCCGTGACATCTTGTCCACATATGCGGGCCCGATGCCCCTGCCGGTCGTCCCTATCTTCTTTTTCCCTTTTGCCTGTTCATGCATGTTGTCCAGTACATTGTGATAAGGCATGATGACATGTGCCCGGCCGCTTATATAAAAATTCTTTCCAAAACTTATGTTTCTCCGCTTCAGTCCTTCAATTTCATCAATAAGCGCCCTGGGATCGATCACAACCCCGTTGCCGATAATGCAGGTCTTGCCCCGGTGCAGGATACCGGACGGAATCAGATGAAGTATAAACTCCCTGTTTTTTATCTTTACCGTATGTCCGGCATTGTGCCCCCCCTGAAAACGCGCTACCACGTCAGCGTTTTCCGTTAACAGGTCGACAATCTTGCCTTTTCCCTCGTCACCCCACTGGGCGCCGACAACCACTATGTTAGCCATTCTGTTCTCCTTAATCTATTCGCTTAATAATTTGCCTGCCGGGAAATACACCTGATCCAATGGAATGGACACGATATCAGCTTGATACGGGCACATGTGAACAGGTCATGATAATCAGGCTGGCAGCTTTATATGCTTCAATGAAAGGACATTCGGCATTTTTCTGATCTTTGCCAGGATGTCTTTAGACACGGATGCATCAACATTAAAAACGGATATGGCCTTGCCCCCTTTTGCAGCCCTTCCA
>JAJRVB010000031.1 GCA_024277515.1 Nitrospirota bacterium
CCCCTGAATTGATGCAATAACCTCCTTTACACCGCCCACGCCGGTAGAATGTATGTCCATAATTTCCACCTTCCATCTCTTGTTTTCCGCGTACTTGCTGTACATCCTGAAGAGGTCGGCAGCAAACAGCCCTGCTTCGTCCCCCCCGGTGCCGGCCCTGATCTCAAGCAGGATATTTTTCGCGTCACGCGGGTCTTTCGGCACGAGCATCAGCTTTATGTCATTTTCCACACCCGGCTTTTTCTCTCTTAACTCCTCAAGCTCAAGCTCCGCCAGTTCCTTCAGCCCTTCATCTTCAGCGGCCCGCAATATTTCCTCGGCCTCACTGATGCCGGTCAGTATCTTTTTGTACTCCCTGATCTTCCGTACTATGTCCTCAAGTTCCGCCTGCTCTTTTGAGTATTTCTGGCTCTTTGTATAATCGGAAAAGATTTCAGGGTCTGAGAGAATCTTTGTCAGCTCGTTGTACTTGACCTCGATTTCTTCCAGTTTATCCAGCAGCATTGTTTCCACTCTCCATCATATGTTTCCGCTTCGGGTCCATGGCCAGGACTTCCTTTAACGCCCTGATAGCCACCTCTATCTGGGCTCGCGACGGGATACCGGTTGTAAGCTTCTGAAGCCAGAGACCGGGCATGGCCATAATACGTACAATCGGGTTATTCAGTCTCTTTGAAGAAAATTTTATAAATTCATACGACATCCCTGCAATCAGGGGCATCAGGACCAGCCTGGACAGAAACTTTTCGAACAAGGTCCACTCTTTGGGAATGAGTGAAAAGACCAGGATGCTCAATAACATTACCATTATCAGGAAGCTGGTCCCGCACCTCGGGTGGAGTGTGCTGAATCTGTCCGCATTTTCAGGAGTCAGGTCGGTCCCGGCCTCGAATGCGTGGACTACTTTATGTTCAGCCCCGTGATACTGGAATACCCGCTTAATGTCCCTGCTCATACTGATCGAAAGAATATAAATAAGAAAGACCAGCACCCTCGCAAGCCCGTCCACCAGATTAAACATGAGAGAACTCTCATTGATGGACTGAAACAGTAGCCCCAGGAGTCTGGTGCCCCAGAGCGGGAGCAGCAGGAACAGGCCTATCCCGATCACAACCGCCAGAAACACCGTGAGAAAAAGTGAAAACGACGAAGGCTTCTCCTCTTCATGGCCCGATGCCTCGGCAGAATACATAAGCGCCTTTATGCCTATTGACAGGGCCTGAAAAAGGGCGATAACTCCCCTGATCAACGGCCATTTCAGGGGACCTGGAAGTTCCCTGATATTCTCTTTTTTTAATACAATGTCCTTATCAGGGGACCTGACTGCAACGGTGTAATAATTACCCGACCTCATCATGACCCCTTCGATTACGGCCTGTCCGCCGATATCACTCATAAAAAAACCCCTCTGCTCCAGACAATAAAAAAGGGAAATCCGCCTTATAAAAAGTTTGTATCCAAAGCGCGGGTTTCCCTTTTAAACTGAGCTATTTTTTGTGTTTTGCGTATTTCTTCTTGAACTTCTCTACCCTTCCTTCAGCATCAAGCAGTTTCTGCTTGCCCGTAAAGAAAGGATGACATAAAGAACACATATCAACATGTATGGCATCCTGTGTAGACCTTGTTGTAAAGGACTCTCCACAGGCGCACACTGCCTTGATTTCTTTTAGTTCCGGATGAATTTTCTCTTTCACAATGACCTCCGAATATTAAATATAGCAAAGATGGCCGGGATTTTGCAACACCTAACTATATATAAAAATATATGTATCATTCAGTGGTAATTCGAGGGATCTTGTGAGGGACAGACCTTTCAAATCAGCGCAAAGGATTAATACGACATCTGCATTGAGGACTTACGGGCACCTATGTAGTCAAGATAATTTTGAGGGGCATCCAGAAGCTCCACCCCGATCCCGCCCCCGGTTCTGAAGCTGTATCCGTCTTCTTTTTTGATCGACCTTCTTACCTTAATGGGGAACTTCATGGTCCGGTTGTTCAGCATAACGACCGCCATGAATTCAGTATTGACAGGAAATTTGACATTGGTGCTCACAAACATGCCGCCCTTTGAGAGATTTGTGACCATACCTGAATAGATCATATTTCCATAGAACAACCGTGCCTGTAAATTCGCTGGGAACCTCTCAAAGGCCCGCCGCTCAACCTGGGCATTCAGCCTGCCGTCTCCCCAAACCTTTGATTGAGATTTTTTCGCTTTTTTATCAGCTGTCAATATCATGGTTTACCCCCTACCGATATTTTGACCATGGCGGCCTGTTAAATTTCATATCGACCGGCTGACAAAAAAACTTTAGTTTTTGTAACTTCGATCACAGAAAAAAAAGCGAATGACACATATCGAGGTTGAACCTCGATATCAGATGCGGGTGAGCCAGGACTTGTATGATTTGGACTCTCCTGTGACGGTTTTAAAGAAGAGAGTCTGGAGTTTTTTTGTGACTGGGCCGGGCCTGCCTTTACCAATGGTCCTTCCATCCACTTCCCGGATAGGCGTGACCTCCGCCGCGGTCCCGGTAAAGAAGGCCTCATCAGCGATATACAGCTCATCTCTCGTGAAGTTAGTTTCCTTCACCCTGATCTTTTCTTTTTCCGCCATCTCCATAATGCTTTTCCGTGTAATCCCTTCAAGGACAGACGGCAGCGGCGGGGTCATCAATACCCCGTCCCGGACAATAAATATATTCTGGCCCGTTCCCTCGGATACAAACCCGCCGGTATCAAGGATCAGCGCCTCATCATACCCGCAGGACACGGCTTCACTTTTTGCCAGGGTTGAATTCACATAATCTCCGCATGTCTTGCTCTTGGTCATGGACACATTCACATGCAGCCTGGCAAATGATGATACCTTGACCCTGATGCCGTTTTTCAGGCCCTCTTCCCCGAGATAGGCCCCCCAAGGCCATGCAGCAATTGCCACCCGTATGGGATTGCCTTTTGTATTGAGACCCATGGCTCCATAGCCGATAAATACTATGGGCCGGATATAACACTCCCTTAGTTTATTCACCTTGACTGTGTCGATAATCGCCCTGATGAGCCTGGAACTCGAAAACGGGCATTCCATCTGCAGGATATGGCACGAATCAAAAAGTCTTTCAACGTGTTCCTTCAGTCTGAAAATAGCAGAGCCCCTCTTCGTTTTGTAACACCTGATGCCTTCAAACGCGCCGGTGCCGTAATGCAGTGTGTGAGTCAGAACATGAACATTTGCATCAGCCCAGTCCACAAATTTTCCATCCATCCAGATTTTTTTCGATTCGTTAAGCATTTTACCTCCTGGAAGTGCGCGAGCAGATTATACAGTTTTACATGAAACAGAAAGAAGTGTCAATAAGTTTCAGGGTCCGTCCATCCCTCTTTCCCTAAAAGCGGGACAAAGACACAGGCGGTTGATACATTTTTTTCCGTGCCTGCATGGGTTTTTATCATTTGGTAGAGCACCTGGGAATGCCTGCTTCCCACCGGGATCACCAGCCGCCCGTTGATGCGCAGCTGATCCATATATTGAGAAGGCGTCCCAGGCGCCCCGGCAGTAACAATGATACCGTCATATGGTGCATGTTCAGGCAACCCGATCGTTCCGTCAG
Source organism: Nitrospirota bacterium (assembly GCA_024277515.1). Lineage (GTDB taxonomy): Bacteria > Nitrospirota > Thermodesulfovibrionia > UBA6902 > UBA6902 > JAJRVB01. Next base: position 3,615 of record JAJRVB010000031.1, read on the forward strand.
CAACTATTACCTGTACATTATTATATCCAAGACCTTTAAGCACATTCCGGGCTTTTACGGCAAGAGGACCGATTCTTTCAACTGAATAGACCTCTGATGCCAGCAGAGAAAGTACGGCAGACTGGTATCCTGATCCGGTCCCGATCTCAAGGACCCTCTCATCTCCCTTCAGTTCGAGCAGCTCAGTCATGAGGGCGACCATATACGGCTGGGATATCGTCTGTCCTTCCCCTATAGGGAGGGCAGAGTCTTCATAGGCCCTGTCCTGCAGGTCCTGCTGAACAAACAGGTGCCTCGGAACACGCCCCATCGCATCGAGGACCCGCTCGTCTTTTATCCCCCGCGACCTTAACTGGTCGATTATCATGGCCTGTCGCTGATGTTCGTAAGACATTCCGTATCCCTGAACCATAAGTACAATCAGAATAACCCGGCGCTCTAACCATTCAGTTACGTATCATCCGGACATGAAAATAAAAAATCAAAAATAAAAAATCAAAATTATGGAAGGGTTTTTATCATACAAATAATTCACCTTAATTTTGATCCTTGATTTTAAATATTTGATCTATAGTTGTGGCTGCCTTTATTAAATGGTTACGCCGATTATATCCTGTCCCGGATATCTCTCGCAGCAATAATGCCGGATGCAGAGGCCTGAATAAGACCCCTGCTGACACCGGCGCCGTCACCTATCGCAAAGAGATTTCCTATTTCGGTCTCGAGGTTTTTCCCGAGCTTAAGCTGTCTTGAATAGAATTTCACTTCAACACCGTACAGCAGGGTGTGCGGGCTGTTGACTCCCGGGGCAATTTTGTCCATCACCTTAAGCATCTCGAGTATGTCCGTAATATAACGATGAGGAAGGGCAAAGCTCAGGTCACCCGGCACTGCATCCGCAAGCGAAGGGGTCACACGGCCTTTTCTTATTCTTGAAGGATTTGATCTCCTGCCTGCCTGGAGGTCACCGAGCCTTTGAAGGATGACGCCCCTGCCGAGAAGATTTGCAAGTCGTGCAATATACCTGCCGTATAAGTGGGGTTCATCAAAGGGTTCCGTAAAGTGCGTACTCACGAGCAGTGCAAAATTAGTATTGCCGGTTTTCTTGCCGGAATAACTATGCCCGTTTACTGTCCATACACCTTTTACATATTCCTTGACCACCTCTCCGTACGGATTCACACAGAATGTCCGGATCCTGTCATTGAACTTTCTTGTCCGGAAGATCAGCTTGGGCTCATAAACAACCTCTGTCAGGGGCTCGAGTACGCTGGCCGGCAGTTCTACCCTGACCCCGATGTCGACAGGGTTCTTCAAAAGGGACAGACCCAGTGACTTGGCCTGTCGTTCAAGCCAGAGGGCGCCTTCCCTCCCCGGGGCAACGACAATAAAGTCTGCATGGTATGTATCGCCGTTTCCGGCGTCAACCCCTGCTGCCCTCCCGTTTTCGAGAAGGATCTTTTTTACATTTTTTGAAAACAGCACATCCACCCTGGAGTTCAGCGCAGCCTTCATATTTCTGAGTACCTCGGGGCAGCGGTCTGTCCCGATATGCCTGATTTTGGAAGGGATGAGAGTCAGCCTGTATTTTCCCGAAAGGTCCCTGAGTGCATTGACCTTGTCAAGGTCACCGCCGTATACACCTGACGGGGCCCCGTATTTAATGTACAGGCCGTCGGTGTAATCAATGAGTTCCTGCAATTCAGTATCACTGATATAGCGTGAAAGGTTGCCGCCGATTTCTCTTGACAGGCTCAGTTTGCCGTCGCTGAATGCACCCGCGCCTCCCCACCCGCACAAAAGCCCGCACTCGGGGCATGAACTGCATGACTCATCCCTGAGCGAGGAAGGACAGGTCCTCCGGTCAATATCCAGGCCCTTTTCTATCATGAGGACCCTGATATCCTTCACAGACGACACAAGCTCAAGAGCGGCAAAGATCCCGGCAGGTCCAGCGCCTACAATAATAACATCATATCTTTTCACTTGAATCGCTTGACCTCTTGAATCCTTTCTTTCAAAACTTCCAGTTCTTCTCCATATATTTCAAAGCCCTGTAATTAGTAAAATCAAGG
>JAJRVB010000032.1 GCA_024277515.1 Nitrospirota bacterium
ACGAATGACACCTTTGATTCTGTTGTAATAGAGTCCGGGGGTCTGGTAATGGTTGATTTCTGGGCAACATGGTGTGGTCCCTGCAAAATAATAGCTCCGGTTGTTGAGGAGCTTGCCAAGGAATATGAAGGCAGGGTGACTTTTGCGAAATTGAATACGGATGAGAACGCTGATATAGCCAGCCGTTATAATATCAGAGGCATTCCTACCCTTATGTTTTTTAAGGAAGGCAAGGTGCTTGACCAGGTTGTCGGAGCTGTGCCCAAGGCGCAACTTAAGTCCAAACTTGATTCCCTGCTCGGATAAATTCGGTTAAATTATGTATGACGTTATTATTATCGGCGGAGGCCCTGCTGGTCTGACAGCAGGGCTTTATACATCAAGGGCAAGGCTCAAAAGTCTTCTCATTGAAAAGGGCTTTACCGGCGGTCAGGTAATGACTACCGAATGGATAGAGAATTACCCCGGATTTGAGGAAGGTATCGGAGGGGCCGAACTTTCCCGGAAGATGGAAACGCAGGCCGTAAAATTCGGGCTTGAGATAGTACAGGGCTCTGTTATTGAAATAGCTGTCGTGGGCGGCATAAGGAAAGTAACCCTTGAGGACGGCACCCGCTACGATACCAAAAGCATTATACTTGCCACAGGATCAAATCCGCGGCCGTTAAAAATAGAGGGGGAGGATGAGTACCGGGGCAGGGGAGTTTCCTATTGTGCTACCTGTGACGGGGCCTTTTTTAAAGATGAAACGCTGGCCGTTATAGGCGGAGGAGATTCGGCGGTGGAAGAGGGACTGTTTCTGACAAAATTTGCGAAGACTGTTTATATCGTCCACAGGAGAGACAGCCTGAGGGCGGCAAAGGTGGTTCAGGAGCGGGCCTTTGCCAATCCGAAGATAAAATTCGTCTGGGACTCTGTCCCTGAAAAGATAGAAGGTAATGAAAGTGGTGTTACGACCCTGCATATAAAGAATGTCAAGACCGGGGAACAGTCCAGACTCGATGTCGGAGGGATATTCATTTATGTAGGGTACAATCCGAATATAGAATTTCTCAAAGGGCTTGTCGAGCTGAATGAAAACAACTATATTGTCGCGGATGAGAATATGTCATCATCGGTTCCGGGGATTTTCGTGGCAGGGGATGTGAGGGCGAAGCCCTTAAAGCAGATCGCGACTGCGGTCGGGGACGGGGCTGTGGCTGCTGTTGCAGCTGAAAAGTATATTGAGGAAAAATTCTAAAAACAATTGTCAGGGGCCGGGGATCGGGAAAGAAAAAAACTGACCCCTGACTACTGACTACTGACTACTGAAATATGTTCGAATCACTATCTGACAGACTGGAAGGTATCTTTAAAAAGCTGAAGGGCCGGGGTCTTCTCAGGGAAGAGGACGTAGGCGCGGCGCTTAAAGAGATCAGAATGGCCCTGCTTGAGGCTGATGTCAACTTCAGGGTAGTCAAGGACTTTGTTGAGAAGATAGGGGAACGGGCCGTAGGCAAGGAAGTAATTGACAGCATTACTCCGGGGCAGCAGGTAGTAAAGATCGTCCATGACGGTCTCTGTGAGCTTATGGGCGGCGGTCACAGCAAGATAAACCTTGCACCCAACCCGCCGACGGTCATCATGCTTGTCGGCCTCCACGGATGCGGTAAGACAACGACTGCGGCAAAACTCGCATACAATTTCAAAAAGGAGGGCAGAAGGCCGATGCTTGTGGCAATGGATACAGGCCGTCCTGCTGCCATCGATCAGCTGAAGTCGCTCGGGACCCAGATTGATGTGCCCGTTTACGCGACCCGTCCTGGAGATAATCCGGTCTCCATTTATCCTGACGCCCTGAAAAAGGCAAACCTCGAAGGGCGGGACATACTGATTCTCGACACTGCGGGCAGGCTGCATATTGATGAGGCATTAATGGGGGAGCTTGAGAACTTAAAGGCCGGGGCAAAACCGAATGAGATCCTGCTCGTTGCAGATGCCATGACAGGGCAGGATGCCGTGAACATTGCCAAATCTTTTAATGAAAAGCTCGATCTGCAGGGTGTCATACTTACCAAGATGGACGGTGATGCACGCGGCGGCGCGGCCCTCTCAATCGTCCATGTGACCGGGAAGCCCATCAAGTTTATCGGCGTGGGGGAAAAGATTGATTTTCTTGAGCCGTTCCACCATGAACATATGGCGTCCCGTATACTCGGGATGGGTGATGTCGTAACTCTTGTCGAAAAGGCCCAGGAAGCTGTCGGCCTTGAAGAGGCGCTCAGGCTGGAAGACAAGATAAAAAAGAACAGGTTTACCTTCGAGGACCTGATAAACCAGATAAAACAGATCAAAAAAATGGGTCCTATCGAAAATTTGCTCGGTATGATCCCGGGGCTGGGCAAACAGCTCAAGGGTGTCAATATAGATGACAGGGCGTTTGTGAAGGTCGAGGCGATTATCAATTCCATGACAGTGCAGGAAAGAAGAAATTATGTTATACTTAGCGGCAGTCGAAAAAAGCGGATTGCAGCAGGCAGCGGTACAACCGTGGCCGATGTGAATAAAATTGTAAAACAGCACCTTACGATGAAGAAGATGCTGAAAAAAATGAAGCGCGGCAAGGGGCTGCAGATGCCGCAGTTGAAATTTTAACGGCACAGAATACGGGCGGGTCTCTTGCGTGTTCATGATCTGCCTTGAATAAAAAAATGAATTTCCTGTATGATGAATAATTAATTTGAGATGGAGGATGTAATTTGGTAAAAATAAGACTGACAAGAAAAGGGGCCAAAAAGAAACCTTTTTACCGGGTTATTGTAGCTGATTCACGTAAGAGGAGAGACGGACCATTTTTGGAGATTATCGGTACATATGATCCGCTGAAAAATCCATCTGAAGTGAATATAGATATCGAAAGGGCCAAATACTGGCTCGGCTGCGGCGCGCAACCAACTTCAGTTGTAAAAAAACTTTTGAACATTTCAGGTCTGTAAAAAACAGTCCGGATGCAATGGAGGTGGAAATGAAACTGCTAATCGAAGATATGGCGAAGGCCCTGGTTGACAAGCCGGAGGATGTTTCAGTTGCCGAAGTTGATGGAGAACGGACCACAGTCTATGAATTGCGTGTCGCTACAACCGATCTTGGAAAGGTCATTGGTAAACAGGGCAAGACGGCCCGTGCCATGAGGACCATTTTGAGCGCTGCGGGTACAAAGCTGGGCAAACGCTGCGTACTCGAGATACTCGAATAAATTATAATTCATTCCATGTTTTTCTGGTTAATGGAAAATGAAGTGCGATGTCCTGACGCTGTTCCCCGAAATAATCACCGCCTATCTCAATGAAAGCATCCTGAAGAGGGCGCGTGCGGCAAACCTGCTCGAAGTCAACATTCACAACATCAGAGACTTTACATCAGACCCGCACAGGAGCGTTGATGACTATCCGTTCGGAGGAGGGGCGGGTATGGTATTGAAACCGGAACCCCTTTTCAGTGCAATGGATTTTCTTGAAAAGGACGGGGAACCGCGGAGAGTTATTCTTCTTACACCCCAGGGCAGGCCTTTTCATCAGGCCCTTGCAGAGGAGTATGCAGGGGAAACGAGAAGGTTCGTGTTTATATGCGGAAGGTACGAAGGTGTTGATGAGAGGGTAAAAACGCTCGTTGATGATGAAATATCGATCGGTGATTATGTGATGACAGGGGGAGAACTGGCCGCCCTTGTCATCATGGACGCGGTCACGCGGCTTGTTCCCGGAGCACTGGGTGACGAGAGGTCTGTTGAAGATGAATCTTTTTCGTGGGGGATTTTTGATTATCCTCATTATACAAGGCCGAGGGAGTTCAGAGGGCTTCATGTGCCGCCGGTTCTTGTTTCAGGAGATCACAAAGAGATAGCATACTGGAGGAGAAAACAGGCGCTCATAAAGACCCTGGAGTTGAGGCCTGACCTTGTCGAAAAAATGGAGCTTACCGATATTGACAGAAAAATTCTTTCTGAGATTACGAAAAAGGCCGGGGAAGATGCTTGATTAAATGAGCGTTCAGCTGGTATTCTACTATTTCCGTTTATCATTGTGAAAACGGTTTGCAAGTAAAATAAAGACCAAAACAGACGGCCAGCAGGAGGATCAAAATGGATGCTATCAAAGTTATAGAAGAGGGATATAAAAAGGAAATCCCCCCCTTTCGGGTTGGAGATACAGTCAGTGTCAGCATGAAGATCAAAGAGGGGGAAAAGGAGCGGGTGCAGACTTTCTCCGGCATTTGTATCGGGAGAAAGGGCGGCGGCATCCGTGAGACCTTTATGGTAAGGAAAATATCCTATGGCATTGGTGTAGAGAAAATTTTCCCTGTGCACTCGCCCCTGATCGAGCAGATCAAGGTCACCCGGTTTGGAGATGTAAGAAGGGCCAAGCTTTATTATCTGCGCAGCAAGAAGGGCAAGGCCGCCAAAGTGAAGGAAAAGACATTTATCCGGAAATAAATTGAATAATATCTTCTCTGCCCGCACCATGTAATGTCTTCTGAAGAACCTGTATCAGCCCGGACAATCCCCCCCATATTTTCACACGATGAGGCGCTGCGGGAGGCGTATCCTGTTGTCGCGGGCATTGACGAGGCCGGGCGGGGGCCGCTGGCCGGTCCTGTAGTGGCTGCTGCCGTTATATTTCCTGCCGGGTGTGTCATGCAGGGGGTCAGGGACTCTAAAAAAACCACTGAAAAAGAGCGCAAAATTATTTTCTGGGACATTATCCGGAACGCGGATGCAGTGGGCGCGGGAATTGTTGATGCGGACATTATTGACGAGATTAATATTCTTCAGGCAACGAAACGGGCGATGCGGCATGCTGTTGAGGACCTCGGGAAGGTGCCGGATCTGCTGTTAATCGATGCGGTTAAACTTCCGGATGTTCATCTCCCTCAGCAATCTTTTATAAGGGGAGAGTCTGTCAGCGCGTCAATAGCAGCGGCGTCAATTATTGCCAAGGTGCTCAGGGATGATATTATGCTCGACTACCATGAACAGTATCCTGTTTATAATTTCAGGGCGCATAAAGGCTACTCAACAAAAGAACACATGGAGATTATAAGTTTCAGGGGGCCCTGCCCGATACACAGGATGAGTTTCAGGAAAGTCAGTGATGTAAGTCTGCCTTTTAAATAAGATGACAGCTATGTTTTTTTTCTCTAATTTTTTATAATATTACATAACGGTGATCTGAAAATAGCGGCCGGGAAACGCGTGCCCCGGGATCTTTACTTAATAATCGAACCTGTGTTAGACTTTATCTCTTTAATCAAGGAAAGGTGATGTTATGGCGTTAGAGAAAGAACAAAAAGAAAACATAATCGGACAATACAAATTGCATGATGGCGACACCGGATCTCCCGAGGTCCAGATAGCCCTCATCAGCGAGCGGCTTACTGTTCTGAACTCTCATTTTCAGGTCCACAAAAAAGATCATCACTCACGGAGAGGGCTTTTGAAGCTGGTTGGTCAGAGACGCAAACTCCTGAGTTACCTGAAGGCAACCAACAGAGAAAGATATGACAAGCTCGTAAAACAGTTAGGATTAAGAAAGTAGAAATGAATGACAAATGTTGAGATTGAACTTAAAGGAAAACCACTCTCTTTTGAGACGGGACGATTTGCAAAACAGGCTGACGGGTCCGTAGTCCTGCGATACGGAGAAACGGTTGTTCTGGCAACGGCAGTTGCCAAAAAATAAGCAAGAGAAGGCATCGATTTTTTCCCCCTTACAATTGATTATCAGGAAAAGGCTTATGCCGCGGGCAAAATCCCGGGTGGTTTTTTCAAAAGAGAAGGAAGGCCTACTGAGAAAGAGGTGCTTACCTCACGGCTGATCGACAGGCCTACCAGGCCGCTCTTCCCTGACGGTTTTTATTCGGAGACCCAGGGGATCATTTCCGTATTATCGTTTGGCAATGAAAATATCTCGGACATCCTCGGTATCATAGGTATGTCTGCCGCGCTTTGTATATCCGATATCCCCTTTGACGGGCCGGTAGGCGCTGTCAGGATAGGCATATTAAAGGACTCATTTGTCGTCAACCCCGATCTTCAGGAGATTGAGGAATGTGACTTTACCCTCGTTGTGGCGGGGACGGAAGACGCCGTTATGATGGTTGAAGGGGGAGGGCTTGAGATTGTGGAGTCCGTTCTCCTTGAGGCCCTGAATATTGCGCATGAGGAAATAAGAAAAGTTGTTGACCTGCAAAAACAGTTTATGGCTTCAGCAGGCAAGCCGAAGAGGACCGTGACGCCTCCGGAGTTAGACGAGGCATTGATGGCTTCCGTATCGGATCTCTCACTCGAAAAGATAAAGCAGGCGATAGTCATACCTGATAAGCTGCATAGACAGGATGTCCTTGACGACATCCTTAAAGATGTTGTTGAACAGCTCAATACCGGAGAATTGGACATCGCAAAGGACATCTCATTCCTTTTTAATAAACTGGAAAAAGACCTTGTCAGGAACATGATCCTGGAGCAGGGAGTGCGGGCGGATGGACGTAAGGCTGACGAAGTCAGAAAGATCAGCGGTGATGTGGGCATCCTTCCTAGGGCGCATGGTTCATGCCTGTTTGTGAGGGGTGAGACCCAGGCCCTTGCAGTGGTCACCCTAGGCACGGCATCGGATGAACAGAGGATTGACTCACTTGAAGGCGAGTCCAAAAAGTCATTTATGCTCCACTATAATTTTCCGCCCTTCAGTGTGGGAGAGGTCAAGTTCCTCCGTTCCGCGGGCCGCAGGGAGATAGGGCACGGCATGCTTGCCGAGAGGGCACTTAAGGAAGTCCTGCCGCATAAGGACGAGTTTCCGTATACGATAAGGATTGTGTCTGATATCCTGGAATCAAATGGTTCGTCCTCGATGGCCACAGTGTGCGGCGGTACGCTCGCGCTTATGGATGCGGGTGTTCCGATCAAGTCGCCTGTAGCCGGCATCGCTATGGGTCTCATAAAAGAGGGAGACAAGACCGTTGTGCTCACTGATATACTCGGTCTTGAGGACCACCTTGGAGATATGGATTTTAAGGTTACCGGTACACAGGACGGTATAACCGCCTTTCAGATGGACACAAAGATAAGTGATGTGACCAGGGAGATCATGGCGGATGCCCTTGAGCAGGCAAAAAAAGGGCGGCTCCATATTCTCGGCAAGATGAAAGAAGTCCTGTCAGAGCCGAGAAGCAATCTTGCAACGTATGCCCCCAGAATATTTACCCTCAAGATAAAGCCGGACAAAATCAGGGACGTGATCGGAACAGGCGGTAAAGTCATAAGGGGCATAGTGGAGGAGACGGGCGCAAAGATTGATATTGACGATACCGGGACGGTTAATATAGCATCGATTGATGAAGAATCCGCGCGCAGGGCGATCGAAATTGTCGAGGGGATTGTTGCTGAAGCTGAACTCGGAAAGATTTACTCCGGGAAGGTGAAGCGCATCGTTGATTTTGGCGCATTTATCGAGATATTGCCCGGTACGGAGGGGCTGCTGCATATTTCCCAGATTTCTGATACGAGGACCGCGAACGTCACGGACGTACTGAAAGAGGGAGAGGAAAACATTCCTGTCAAGGTCATTGAAATTGACAAGATGGGCAGGGTGCGCCTCAGCAGGAAAGAAGCCCTGAAAGAGCAGGGGGCAGGGTAGCATCTTCAGGCCCCGGCCCCGGGCCGCGTTCAATATCGTATGTATAAAAAAATATCTCTGCAGAACAGCGTCCCGGTCCTTATGGAATTTGCCCGGGACATGCATTCCGTCTGCATCGGCATATGGGTAAAGGTCGGAGCGCGCAATGAAACTCCCGGGAAAAGCGGCATATCACATTTTCTTGAACATATGTTTTTCAAGGGGACCCTCAGCCGCTCAGCGCAGGACATCGCAATAGAAATTGACTCAATAGGCGGGGAAATCAACGCCGTTACCTCCACGGAATACACACTGTTTTATGTAAAAGTGCTCGAAGAATTCATGGAGCAGGCACTTGACCTTCTTACAGACCTCATCCTGCATTCAACCTTTCCCGATGCTGACATTGAGAAGGAAAAAAACATCGTGTATGAAGAGATAAAGATGGTGGAAGATAATCCCTCTGACTATGTGCATGAATTATTCAGCAAAAGTATATGGGGCGAGGAAGGGCTCGGTCAGTCTGTCCTTGGTAACGAAACAACCATCCGCTCCTTTACCAGACAGGACCTTCTGCAGCATATAAACAATCACTACGGTACGGAAAAGCTGATCGTTGCATGCAGCGGCAACTTCAGTGAGGAGCGGCTTGTTGACCACCTCAACCGCACAATCGGCACTATAAAGAGGGACGGGCAGGGAAATAATTTAGAGACCCCCCGGTTTTCAGGCGCACTCAACATCGTTACAAAGGACCTGTCGGAATCGCACATCTGTCTCGGGCTGAAGGGCCTGTCATATAAAAGCGACAACAAGTATGTGATGCATCTTCTCAATACCATACTCGGCGCCGGAATAAGTTCCAGGCTGTTTCAGAATATAAGGGAAAAACGGGGCCTTGTTTATTCCGTTTATTCGTATCATATGGCGTATTTTGATGCGGGGCTGTGGGCCGTGTACGCGGGCACTGACAGAAAGCATGTGAGTGAAGTGATTAATTTGACTGTGGATGAGATCCGGAACCTCCCAAAGTCAGTGAGCGCGGAAGAACTCGGAAGGGCCAAGGCGCAGTTAAAGGGCAACCTCCTGCTTGCCCTTGAATCAACGAGCAACAAGATGACGAACATTGCCAAGCAGGAAATATATTACGGAAAGTATTTTTCTCCTGACGAGATCATTCAGATGGTTGAAGCGGTGACACTCGATAATCTGAGGGCACTTGCTGATGAACTTTTGCGGGAAGACCGGTTTGCACTGACTGTGTACGGCCCGGTGGATAAAGAAAAACTGAGAATGTCCTGTGAGCTTATGCAGAAACAGGCAGGATGATATTCAGAACAGTTCCCTTTCGAGTGTCTCACATATAAATCTGTCCCAGAATGCGGTATCCGTTTTTTCCGGGAGGCTGCTGTTGCGGGCGAGTTTCTCCACCTCGTCCATGAGTGACTCCAGCACTGTTGCAACTTCTGATTTGTAATCCAGCCTTCCTTCCTTGACATCTCTCAGAAATGCGGCATTTTCGAGAGGGTATGTAATGCAGCCCCTCGTCAGAATCTCCCTTGTCTGGTATGCCGCACGGAGCGCGTGGGAGACCGCCTTCCAGTCTATGTTTTTGTTCTCTGCAGCCAGGACAGCGCGCTGTCCGTAATCGCTGTAAAACTTCCTGAGTATGGGCAGAACGTATCCGATCTTTGCTGTCTCCTGAAACGATTTCCCGCATATCTGAAACCGTTTCATCCCGCCTGGGTCCGCAGAGATATCAAAACAATGCTCTGTCCGGGGAAGCATTTCCCATATGTCGAGCAGTCTTTTGTCCTGATCCTCTTTTTCAAGGATCCCGATTACCTGCATGACCGCGTTCAGGCGTGAACCCTTTATGCCGTATTTGGCAGCCTGGCGTCTTGCATATTCTATCAGTGACTTCAGGTTTTTCGTATAGAATTTATCCCTGTGGCGTACAATGCTCTCCCATGTGCGGGATGTTTCGAGTATCATCTCTTCCGGGGCATGAAGCATGTCTATCGCCACGGTCCGGCCTTCGCACGCAAGTTTTATGAAATAGTGGAGTGAATAATACTCATAGTCCACATCTTCAGGGGTGTTCCTGCTCGTGCCGGTTCCGCTTGAATATGCATAGCTGCGGGGCACGCGGGAAAGAAGGACCTGTTCCTTTGCGGGCAGAAATACGCCCTTGTAGTCAATGTCTGATTCCTCGGTCGCGGTCCCGTACAGGTGGGCGCCGAATTTCATCTTTACAATGATGGTTAAATCTTTTTTGATAGGCATACGGTGTATGTTGACATTGTTTCAGATGGAAGGACAGCTGGATGTAACGGGTATTTAAGAGGGATCATAGCGCCCTGTATGCTGCTGTAATTGCCTTTGCCGCCTTCATGATCTGCCTCTCATTATTATCTCTTCCAAGACTCAGCCTCAGGGCTGAAAGAGCTTCCGCATCACTGAGGCCCATTGCCTTCAGAACAGGAGACGGCAGATGCCTCCCTTCGTGACATGCAGAGCCGGTTGAGGCCGCGATATCATGTCTTAGCCTCTCCAGCAGCAGCGAACCGGATATGTCCGGGAATGATACGTTTATCGTATTGGGCAGGCGTCTGGCCGGGTGTCCGTTAAGCTTTATGCCGGGTATTTCTCTGCGCAGTTCCCTGAACAGCATATCTGCAAGAAGCTTAAGTCTTCCGGTCCTTGTGTTCATCTCTTTCCCTGCAAGTTTACAGGCTGAACCGATACCTGCAATTGCCGCGACATTTTCCGTGCCCGGCCTGAGCCCTTTCTCATGAGCTGCGCCGTACAGGATGGGGTTGAGCCCGGAGTTTCCCTTTACATACAACGCGCCTGCTCCTTTCGGGCCGTAGAATTTATGAGAAACCAGGGTCAGAAAATCAACCTTCATTCTTTGAACATTCACGGGAATCTTCCCGACTGACTGGGCAGCGTCACAATGAAAGGCGATCCCTTTTCTCCGGGCGATACTTCCTGTTTTTGTGATCGGCTGGATGGCCCCTGTCTCGTTGTTTGCGTGCATGATCGTAATGAGAATAGTGTTTTTCCTTATGCTTTTTTCGACATCCTCTGCATTGACAATGCCGTATTTATCAACCGGAAGCCAGGTGACGCTGAACCCCCGGCCTTCAAGGTGTTTCAGCGGATTTGTCACGGAAGGGTGTTCTATGCATGATGAGATGATGTGCCCTGATTTAAACCTCCGGGCCGTCCCAATAATAGCGAGGTTGTTGGCCTCAGTACCGCCGGACATAAAAAAGATTTCCTCCGGCTTCGCATTTATCAGGTTTGCAACCTGCTTCCGTCCCCTCTCAACAGCGGCCTTTGCCCTCTTTCCATAATAGTGGGAACTTGACGGGTTCCCGAAATTCGTGCGGAGCGATTCAGTCATGACTCGGGCAACCTCACGCGCAACCGGTGTAGTAGCATTATTGTCGAGATAAATAATTCCGGACCGTTTTTTCATTTTTTGCCCTGCTTTTCCCCCTGCCTCATTAAAGTCCGCTCTCCAGGTCCCTGTGAGTCACAGAGGTCTTTACTTTACGTTTCTTTAATGCCTTTTCAATTTCCTGAACAATAGCCGGTGACCTGTGCCTTCCTCCTGTACAGCCGATACCTATTGTCAGATAACTCCTGCCCTCCTGTTCGTATAATGGAATAGTGTGGTCGAGAAGGGGATAGAGTTTGTCCAGAAACTCTTTTGTACTGTCCTGTGAAAGTACAAACTTCTTTACCCTGGGGGAAGTCCCGGGAAAGTCCCGGAGCTTTTCAATGAAATAGGGATTCGGCAGAAATCTTACATCAAAGAGCAGATCAGACTCAGGCGGTATCCCGTATTTATAACCAAACGATACAAGACTGACAGTCATTTTCCGGGGGTCTTTTTTCAGGTATAAGTCTGTGATGAATTTGCGCAGCTGATGGGGTGTCAGCGCAGAGGTGTCTACAATGGTGCCGGCTTCCCTCCTTACTGAAGAAAGCAGTTTTGTTTCCCGCCTGATTGCCGTCCTGAGGTCCCTGTAGCCGAGGGGGTGGGGCCTTCGTGTTTCCTTGAAGCGTCTGATAATGGCTTCATCGCTCGCCTCAAGAAATATGATTTCTATTTTATGTTTTTCTCTCAAAGAGGCGACCGCATCCGAAAAATCGGTCAGGAGCGCCCTCTCCCTGATATCAATCCCGATGGCAATCTTTGATATGGTGGGTGTCTTGCTGCTTAAATTGACAAAGGTCTTAATGAGCTTCAGCGGAAGGTTGTCCACACAGAAAAAGCCGCTGTCTTCAAAGGCATTCAGCGCGACCGTCTTGCCTGAACCGGAGATCCCGGTCAGGATGACGGTAAATAGCCTGTTTTTTTTATGACTGCTCACTTTATCGGCTCAATAAGTCCGAAGTTCCCGTCAGTTCTTTTGTACAGGACGTTGATGTTTCCTGAAGATGCATTTGTGAACACAAAGAATTCCTTGTCCAGCAGGTCCATCTGCATGGCGGCCTCTTCAACGCTCATTGGTTTTATATTATAAGACCTGTTTTTTATGATGGAGGGGATCGTTTCTTCCGCTTCAGGAAGGGATTCGGATTTCCTCCTGTTTTTCCTGAGAGAGACGTTTTTGTCCTTGAATTTCCTTACCTGCCGGGCGAGCTTTTCCACGACATCATCTATGGATGAATACATTTCCCCTGTAGTGCTCTCAGCCTGTATGGCCGCGCCGCCGACCCTCAGGAGCACCTCTGCCTTATGTCTGTATTTATCGACACTCAGGGTAACGGTTGCCTCAGAAACATTTCCGAGATACTTTTTAAATTTACCGACCTTTTCTTCTGCATATTCCTTGAGGTTTTTCGTGAGATCCATCTGTCTGCAATTAATGATTATGTTCATTTGCTCCTCCTTGCAAAAAAGGTATTCATCATGAGTCAGGCGTTATGTGAGGCGATGTTTTCCGAATAAGCTGTCCCGCATAACGAATACCAGGATCAGAACCATTTTTTACGTTTCAAATGTGAAGGTATCCTGAGTTCTTCTCTGTACTTTGCGGTTGTCCTGCGTGCCAGGTTTATGCCTCTGGCTTTCAGTATGTCGACTATTTTCTGGTCATTCAGCGGGGCCTTGGGATCTTCTTCAGCAACAATCTGCCGTATCATTTCCTTTACCGTGGATGATGACATTTCCCCTCCCGCTGTTTGCACTGCATTGCTGAAGAAGTACCTGAAATTCAGCAGGCCCTGCGGACACTGGATGTATTTATTGGACGTTACCCTGCTTATGGTGCTTTCGTGCATGCCCAGATCTTCCGCAACGTCCCTCAGGTTCAGGGGTTTGAGATATTTATGACCCCGCCTGAAAAAGTCTTCCTGGAATTTTAAAATGCTGTCCGTTACTTTGTAGATTGTCTTGTTTCTCTGGTCGAGGCTTCTCAACAGCCATATTGCGGAGCGCAGCTTTTCTTCCAGGAACTGCTTTTCCTCAGGCCCGAGAGTTTTTTTGTTTGCGAGCAGCCGTCTGTAGTAATTTGATAGTCTCAGCTTTGGGATACCTTCATCGTTTAAATTAATTATGAATTTACCGTCGGACTCTTCGACATACACATCCGGAATTATGTGCACCGGCTCATCACTTGAAAAGTTTCTGCCCGGCCTCGGTTCAAGACCTTCAATAATCTTTACCGCGGCCAGGATTTCATCAATAGATGTCTTCAGCCTGGATGCAAGCTGTTTATATTTTTTTCCTTCAAGTTCGCTGAACCCGTCCCTGAGAATCTGTTCAACGAGGGTGCCGTTGAGGTTAAGGGGGGGCAGCTGTAACAGCAGGCATTCCTGAAGATCACGGGCCCCGATTCCCGAGGGGTCGAGTCCCTGGATATACCTGAGCGCCTCTTCCGTTGTTTCCATGTTTACCCCTGCCATCTTTGCAACTTCCTCGAGAGATGCCTGCAGATAACCGTAATCATTCAGGTTGTTTATGAGGATTTCTGCCGTCTTTCCTGTTGATTCAGGAACAGACGAAAGCCTGAGCTGCCAGAGGAGATGCTCGTACAGGTCGGTTTTACTCCTGTTTCGCTCAAACGGTGAGGTCGACTCTTCCGCCCCGTCGCTGAAATAACCGAAATCCCTGCCGTCGCTTTCCCGTTCTTCAAAGTAATTGTCCGCTGTGAATCCGAATATTTTTTCGAGGGGGGCTTCGGAGTCATCCGGGGGCTCCCTGAATTTTTCTTCCTCCTGGGCAGTTGAAGCATCTTTTTTAGCCTCAGTATCACCTTCAGGCCCTTCTTCAAGCAGCGGATTATTCATAAGCTCCTGGTTGATGTCCTGCGACAATTCCAGCAGGGGAAGCTGAAGGAGCTTTATTGACTGCTGCAACTGGGGGGTGAGGATCAGTTTCTGCGTCAGTTTAAGCTCAAGTCTCATGTCCTGTGCCATTATAGTCTGAATCCCTCTCCGAGATAACTCTTTCTAACTAATTCATTTGCGATAAGGTCAGTCGGTACTCCGTGGGCAAGGATGCGTCCATCATTTATTATATATGCCCGGTCGGTTATAGATAAAGTCTCACGTACATTATGGTCCGTTATAATAAGGCCGATCCCTTTTTCCGTCAGTTGCCGCAATGTTTTTTTCAGCTCATTTACCGCGAGAGGGTCTATCCCGGCAAACGGTTCATCGAGCAGGATAAATACCGGGTCTACAGCTATTGCCCGTGCGATCTCTACCTTTCTCCGTTCCCCTCCGGAAAGCTGATACCCGTACCGTTTTGCAATAGGGCCCAGGTTGAATTCATGCAGTATGCGCTGCAGTTTATCCTCTTTTGATTTCTTGTCAATATCAGTTATTTCAAGTACCGCTTTTATATTCTCGTCAACCTTCAGCTTTCTGAAGATAGAGGCCTCCTGGGGCAGGTAACCGATCCCCTTTCGCGCCCTTTTGTACATGGGGGAATTATTCAGGAGTTCGCCATCCAGATAGATATCACCGGCATCCGGATTAATAAGGCCCAGTATCATATAAAATGTCGTGGTCTTTCCGGCCCCGTTCGGCCCGAGGAGACCGACGACTTCACCTGAGCTGATATTCAGCGATATACCTCTGACAACAGGCTTTCCATTATAACTCTTCTCAAGGGCATTGATTTCTATCGAATGCATCAGTCGAGTCCCTGTCCGCTCCGGAGGATGACCCTGCTCCCCTCTACTTCAGCACGTTCATCTTTTATATGAAAGGTGATTTTTGTTCCGGAGATGACGTTTTCACTGTCCACGGCCTTTGGGTTGCCAGTGAAGATTATTTTCTGCTCTTTCTCAAAATATATGGCATCGTCGGAAAACAGCGCCCTCTCCTGTATGGTGACTTTTACATTCCCCTCGGCATGTATTTTTCTTACCCTGTTTTCTGAATTATCGTAAAATACGGTCATCTTGTCTGCATATATCGCTATGTCTTTGGTCCTGGCGACGACTGAACCTTCAAATATGCCGAGATTATTTTTATTGTCTACCGAAAGGGTCCTTGAAGTAATGACGATCGGGGCCTTCTCCACCTTGTCCGTGAGCGAAGCGGAGTCCGCCGGTGCCGGCTGTAACATGAACGTTAAGAGAATTACATTAATGATAAAAAGTAGCTTCGACATCTTTCATAATCCTCACCTGCTGCTGTTTTACTTTTGCGGTTAGACCGGTGCCTTGAATGAGAAAGTTGCCGCCGCTGACTTTTACCCTGTCTTCAGTGGTGATTAACTCATCGGCGCTGTTCCACTCCAGCGTGTCGGTCACAAATGTTGTGTCTTTGATATTCAGCGTTACTGACTCTTTGAGCGTTACATTGCCGTCATCCATATCATAAATTCCGCTGCCGCTGCTCAGATAAATTTCCGGCGTCTGGTTGATCTTTAATTTCAGAGACTCCAGAAAAATCTCTCTTTTGCCTAACGGCAATATTGCCGTTACTGAAGAGAGTTCCCATTTTATTTCGTTGCCTTCTCTGTGTTTCAGGTACAGGTTTTTCATGGAAGAAGTCTTGTACGAAGGGAAGATATTTAAACTGCTTTCATTATAATTAAGTATAAAAAGAATCCCTATAACTAACGCCGCAGATATAATCCAGACGAATCTGCCTTTAATCATACCATAGTCTATCACACGTCCTGTACCTTGTAAAGTGTCTGGCAAGAAAAATGCTAATGGCTTGAAGTTGAAATTGATGCATGATGAAAATGCGCTCTGAATGAGTCTGTTCATGTTAAAATCAGGCATAAAATCAGGGACATAATTTTCGCGTTTGGCCTGGTCTCAAATAAGTTTTCTTGATGACTCTATATGCAGTCTTGACATATATTTCGGGAAATGTTATCAATAAACGCTTGATTCAAATTTTCTTCAAAAAGTATATTTTATAAGCATATAAGCAAAACTTAAGACTTGTCTTTTTTGACAAACACATTGAATTGTACGATTGTCGAGGGTTGATAAATGAGTAAGACTGCCACGTTTGAGAGAGGGATTCATCCGAAGTATCACAAGGAACTGGCCTCGGAAAAATCCATTGCCAGGGCTGCCCTGCCGGACAGGATTGTAGTCCCCGTCAGCCAGCATATCGGGGCGCCTGCAAAGCCGGAAGTCGTTATCGGTGATGAGGTGAAGAGGGGACAGGTAATCGGGTCAACAACAGGTTTTGTCTCTTCCCCCATTCATTCTTCCATTTCCGGAAAAGTCATAGCTATAGCCGACTTCCCCACATCCGTAGGCAAGATGGTGCAGTCGATTGTGATTGAGAGCGATGGAAAGGACGAACCGGTTGTGTTTAATGAAAATCCGGACTATGCCGGTCTTTCTCCTGATGACATCAAGACATTGATAAAGGACGCGGGTATCGTCGGTATGGGGGGCGCGGCCTTTCCTACAAACGTAAAGCTCTCCCCGCCGAAGGAAAAAAGAATTGACACGGTGATAATAAACGGCGCCGAATGTGAACCTTATCTCACGGCGGACCACAGGCTCATGGCGGAACATCCAAAGGAAGTGGTTGAAGGACTCAAAATCATTATGAAGTCCCTCGGTGTGAAAGAGGGTCATATCGGCATTGAGGAAAACAAGCCGGATGCCATAGAGGCCATGCGGTCTGCTGTTGCCTGTGAAACGGATATAAAAATCTGGCCTCTGGAGGTCAAGTATCCTCAGGGTGCTGAAAAGATGCTGATCAGGGCGATCAAGGGCAGGGAGGTGCCGAGCAAGGGGCTCCCTATGGATGTCGGCGCGGTCGTACAGAACGTCGGCACCGCGCTTGCCGTGTATGAGGCTGTTCGCTTTGGCAAACCTCTGATTGAGAGGGTGGTGACGATTACGGGTACGGGGATAAAAGAGCCCGCAAATATGATGGTCCGTATCGGGACCCTGATGTCTGACGTTATAGAGCAGTGCGGCGGTCTTGTTGAAGGCGCGGTAAAGGTCATATCAGGAGGCCCCATGATGGGGTTTGCCCAGTGGACCCTTGATGTCCCTGTGGTAAAAGGCACATCCGGAATTCTGGTCATGGCCCATGATGAATATGTCTCTTCTGATGAGTATTCCGCATGCATCAGGTGCGGAAGCTGCATTGATGTATGTCCCATGGGATTGAACCCGTCTATTCTGAGTATATATGCTGAAAAAGGTTTCTTTGAAGATGCAAAGGAGAACAACCTGTTTGACTGCTTTGAATGCGGCTCATGCGCGTATGTCTGTCCGGCAAAGAGACCGATGGTGCAATTTATGAGACTCGCGAAGTCTCAGGTGAAACCGTGAATAAAATCAAAAATTTAATATCAAAATTATGGAACTATTCCATTGAAATTTCTTTTTTCTACAAGTTTGATTTTTGATCTTTGATTTTTAATTTTATTTAAGAGAGGATTAAATGGCAACTGAAGCAAAGACTCCTGAATTAATAGTATCCGTAAGCCCGCATGTCAGGGGCGATGAGACTGTCGGACGCAT
The DNA here is from genome assembly GCA_024277515.1 of Nitrospirota bacterium. GTDB lineage: Bacteria > Nitrospirota > Thermodesulfovibrionia > UBA6902 > UBA6902 > JAJRVB01. Next base: position 17,633 of record JAJRVB010000032.1, read on the forward strand.
CATGTGGACAGTCAATCTCTCCCTTTTGCCGGCTTTTATTATGTCAGTTTATTATTTCGGTCCGCTGGCAGCTTATGTCACAGGGCTGTGTATTGTAACATCCGTTCTCTTTGAGCATTTTTATCAGGTGAGTCTGAAGAAGAAGAGCACCATAGGGGACGGCAGTGCATTCCTGACCGGGCTACTTCTGGGGCTGAACCTTCCTCCAAGCGTTCCGTTTTATATCCCGGTCGTAGGCTCACTCGTGGCAATCATTATAACCAAACTGCTGTTTGGCGGTCTGGGATACAACATCTTTAATCCCGCCCTTATCGGGAGGGCTTTCCTATTAATATCATTTCCAAAGCTTATGACCATATGGTCCGAGCCCACTGCGCAGTTTGTCGCCCTTGACGCAAAGACCACGGCAACGCCTCTCGGTATTTTAAAAGAAGGGGGGATTGCGAAACTGGTGGAAGTATTCGGCGACAAGACGGACCTCTATATGAACCTGCTTATGGGGAGCAGGGCCGGTTCACTCGGTGAGACCTCGGTAATCGCCCTCCTGATCGGCGCGGCCCTTCTTATGTACAGGGGATACATTACATGGCACATCCCTTTTTCATTCCTTGCCACTGTAGGAGTGATGGCATGGGCGCTGGGCGGTGACAGCGGGTTCTTTACCGGAGACCCGCTCATACATCTCCTGAGCGGAGGTCTGATACTCGGCGCTTTCTTTATGGCCACGGACTACGTGACATGTCCTTCTATCAGGAAGGGGCAGATAATATTCGGGATAGGATGCGGCGCGATCACGATGATGATACGTCTGAAGGGCGGTTTCCCTGAAGGTGTGATGTTTGCGATATTGCTGATGAACTGTTTTGCGCCGTTGATTGACCGGAGTGTAAAAGCCAGGATGTTCGGTGCAATCAAGGAGAAGAAGGAGCAGAAGAAATGACGGTAAAGGACATGGTAAAGATAACCCTTAACCTTGTTGTGATATATGTTGTCGGCGGACTGATTATGGCATTTGTGTACGCAAAGACCTCCCCCATCATGTTTATCAAGGCCAAGGAGGAGAAGGAAGCCGCGCTTAAGCTGATGATGCCCGAGGCGGACGCGATCGCAGCTATAGGCGAATGGTCACCCCATGAAAAAAAGGCGGAGTATTATGCAGCACAGAAATGCGGGGAGCTGAAGGTCACGTCTGTGACAGATGAAAAGACCGGCAAAATAAAAGAGGAGAAAGAGTGCCTGAATCCCGAGGACATAGGTTATATTGTTGAAGGATTCGGAAAGGGCTATTCAAGTTACATCCATGTCCTCGCGTCAGTCGATAAAAATTTTATTGTACAGAAGATCAGCGTGCTGGGCCACGGGGAGACCCCCGGGCTTGGAGATGAGATAGAAAAGGATTATTTCCTGAATCAGTTTGAAGGGAAGAGTGCTGATAACCTTGTGGTGATAAAGGGTGAAACTCCCGACAAAATACAGGCAATAACGGGCGCGACGATTTCGAGCCGCGCTGTTACGGAAGATGGAGTGAAAAACGGTGTAATTATGTTGAAAGAAAAATTGTCCGGAGAGGTGCAGGGATGAGTTTAAAGCCGAAAAGCAACAGGGAATTAATCAAGAACGGGATGTTCGGTGAAAATACGATATTCCGTATGGCAATCAGCTTATGTCCTTCAATTGCCGTTACTAACGGGATGAAGAACGGCCTGGCCCTGGGAATAGCTGTCGTGTTCGTTCAGACAATGGTCAATGCAACAGTTTCATTAATGAGAAACTTTATTCACCCTAAAATCCGCATACCTATATTCATGCTGATAATTGCCGGGTATGTCACGATCATTGACCTGCTGATGGCAACTTACGCAAGGCCCATATATAAAGAGATAGGTCTGTATATTCAGATTATCGTTGCATTTGCATCGATATTTGCCAGGGCGGAAGTCTTTGCAAACAAAAACAAGGTATGGCCTTCAATATGTGATGGTCTGGGTATGGGAATCGGTTTTTTACTGGCCATGCTGGTAATAAGCTTTTTCAGGGAGCTGTTGGGAAAAGGAGAGCTCTTCGGATATTCTCTGATTGCGGGGAATCCACTACTCATTATGATCCTGCCGGCAGGGGGCTTTCTGGCTGTTGGTCTGCTGATGGGATTTTTCAACTGGATTGACATGAGATTCTTCGGCGGAAAAGGGGCATCAGGAGTTTAACTTATTTAAAGGGGTATCAAAATGGATTGGACCAAACTTTTTGAATTAGTTGTATCATCAGCCTTGATCAACAACTTTGTCTTTACCATGTTTCTTGGTCTCTGCATATTCTTCGGTGTTTCCAAGAAGATGGAGACCGCGGTCGGCATGAGCATTACGTTTACCATGGTCATGGTGGTGAGCGCGGCATTGAGCTGGGTTGTATATCAGTTTATCATGAAACCCCTTGACCTGACGTTCCTGAAGATCATTGTCTTTATCGGTATTGTGGCGGCATTTGTGCAGTCCGCGGATACCATTATGAAAAAGGTCAGCCCTTCGCTTTATTACAAACTCGGGGTGTACCTTGCCCTGATTACAACAAACTGCATTATTATTGCCGTTCCCCTGAAAAATGCCGGAGAGCATTATAATTTTTTCGAGAGTATGGCGTTTGCCCTGGGTTCAGGTATCGGCTTCGGGCTCGCCCTTATCATCATGGCAAGCATCCGGGAGAAACTTGAAGTTGCCGATGTGCCGGCCCCGTTCAGAGGGCTGCCCATATCATTTATTATTGCAGGGCTTATCGCGCTTGCATTTACCGGTTTTTCAGGCTTGATAACACTTTAAATCAAAGATGATAAATCAAAGATAAAAAGTGAGGAAAATGTATTATTTAATAATTCACTTTCCATTATTTTGATTTTATATTTTTAATATTTTATTTTTAAAAGAAGGTGCATAATGATTGATTTAAATAACAGAGTGAAAATATTAGTCTTCATTGTTACTGCCGGGCTTCTGCTCTTCTGCTCTTCCGCTCTTTATGCCGGTGTGGGCGGCGGGGTAGAGGTGAGGGAAACTGTCGACCTGATAGAGCTTGTAGAATTTACAGCGGTATTTCTACTGGGCATCAGTGCGGTGTTCGGTATGGGCCTTGCTTTTGCTGCAAAAAAGTTTGCGGTCAAGGAGGACCCGCGGGTTGATCAGGTGTCCGATGTGCTTGCGCATGCCCACTGCGGTGCGTGCGGGTTTCCCGGATGCCGTCAATACGCGGAACAGGTTGTCCTGAACCCCGATGTAAAACCGACCCTCTGCACGCCCGGAGGGGAGGCGACTGCTGAAGCTGTTGCCAGAATTACCGGGAAGGTCATGGAACAGACCGAGCCCAGAATTGCGAGGGTCTTCTGTCAGGGCGGATGTACCAAGTCGGTCCGCCGGTTCAAATACGAAGGGGTCAAAGACTGCAAGGCGGCGATACTCGCAAGCGGGGGAGACAAGGGGTGCATTTATGGATGTCTCGGTTATGGTTCATGTGAGCGGGCCTGTCCGTTTGGCGCCATTAGCATGAATGATTAGAACCTCCCGGTCATTGATCCGGTAAAGTGCACTGCCTGCGGAATATGCGCCCAGACTTGCCCTGTGAATGTTATCGAGATACAGCCCGCTGCAAAACAGGTCATTGTCAGCTGTCACTC
>JAJRVB010000033.1 GCA_024277515.1 Nitrospirota bacterium
AGATGGACTGAAAAAGGTCTTTTCCGAAGGTATTATTTTTGATCGATGGGAAAATCTGTACGACGAGCAGAATTGACGAGTGACACCATGAACATTGGCAATTTAAATCCTGCATTAAGATTGTGGGCAAAAAAAACAGCCGGCCATTACATGCCGAGATTCGCCCCGTCAAAGGACAAGTATGAATACCTGAAACAGATCATACCCCGGTTTATGCGTGACTCACTGGCTGACAGAGAAGCGGACAAGAGGCTCCTCTTAATGAGCTCGGGAAGTTATGACGCGCAGACTGAAGCGGTTTATATGAAGGCCCTTGAATCTCTGGGATATGAAATCCATGTAGCAACAGCCTACGATCCTTTTATAAAAGATATCTTCAGCCTTTTTGGTATAAGCAGGATTTATTTTTACGATGATTACTTCAGCAGGATACCTCTCAATAAATTGCGGAGTGAAGCTGAAAATATTATAGACGGCAGTAATGAGCAGGACATACTGGAACTCTCCCAAAATGGTATCATGACCGGCAAGTATGCCGCCTCGTCCGTTATGAGACAGACGAGAAAGAGCAGTTTTGATCTGAAAGATGAACTGCTCAGGTCATTAATAATCCGGCAGCTTGCTCAGTCATCCCTCGCAGCCGAATCAGCAGAGAATATCCTGGGTGATATAAGGCCGGACCTGATCTGGGTCAACGACAGGGGATATTCACCGGTTGGTCAGATTTTTGATTTATGCATGAAGCGTAATATTCCCGCGATCCAGCGATGCGGCTCGCATAAAAGCGGGTATGAAATATTGAAGCGATACTCGGCCCCCGGGATGGGAAGCATTCACCATCATTCCCTGTCTGCAGAATCATGGGAACATATAAAGAACATGCCGTGGAATGAAGCATTATGGCAGGAAGTGTATAAAGAACTGGAGTCAACATATAAATCCGGGGACTGGTTCAGTGAAGTCGGCACTCAATTTAACAAAACACTTTACAATAAAGAAGACCTTATATCAAAGCTTAGTCTTGATCCTTCAAAAAAAACAGCCGTAATATACCCCCATATGTTCTGGGATGCAACCTTCTTCTGGGGGAAGGACTTATTCAGGGACTACTATGACTGGTATGTGGCCGTTATAAAAACAGCGGCTGACAATGATAATCTTAACTGGGTCATCAAAATTCACCCTGCCAATATTGTTAAAGCGAGACGCGACAACTACTCCGGCGGACATGGAGAGTTAAAGGCGGTTTACGATACCCTGGGCAAAGTCCCGGGGCACATAAAGGTCATTGAACCCGAAAGTGATATAAATACCTTCAGTCTTTTTCAGATTATGGATTACTGCCTCACTGTCAGGGGGACCATAGGGATCGAGAGCGCTGCAATGGGGATAAATACCCTTACGGCAGGAACCGGCAGATATGACGGATTAGGTTTTACGCATGATTTTGACTCAAAGACTGCTTATATGGAATGTATCAGGGCGCTGGAACAGGTCCCGCCTATGACAGAAAAAGCGGTTGAGCTTGCCCGGCGTTATGCATACGGGGTATTTATGCTGCGGCCTATTCACCTTGATCTTTTAGAGCATGGCTACAAACAGGACGAAAAAGGCACTATGGTGTTCAGACCTCTTTTTAAAAACAGGGGCGAGTTTGAAGAATCAGATTTTGTTCAGGGATTAAGAGATTTTGTGAGATCCGGCTCCGAGGATTATATAAATAGCTTCCACAATGTTACCTGACAATATGTTGATCGCTAAAAAATGATCTCCGGGAATCTTTCTGTCTTGCATATCAGCACAGCAGACAACCGGGGCGGCGCCGCCCGGGTAGCTTACAGAATCCATACCGGCCTGAGATCAGCAGGCGTTCAGTCACGGATGCTGGTAACCAGCAAGATAACCAGTGATCCTGATGTTGATTATATAAGCAAAGGTACGCTCAAACTGGCTGACCGCGTTTGCGGCAGAATTCTGAACCATTTCAGCCTTCCGAATGTTTTCTACCCCTCATCTTATACCCTGCTCAGACATCCATGGTTTAAGGACGCTGATATAATCCATATGTACAATATACATGGCAGTTACTTTAGTTATACGACGCTTCCCCTTGTTAACAGACGCAAGCCGGTAGTCTGGACCCTTCTTGATATGTGGTTGATGACAGGACATTGCAGTTACAGCTTTGAGTGTGAAAAGTGGAAAAACGGATGTGACAAATGTCCAAGCATTGAAGAGTATCCGCCTTTAAAAAAGGACCGGAATCTTTTCTTATGGAGACTTAAAAGAAGAATATCCGGCAAAATGAAAAATATGACGGTAATTGCCCCATCCAGGTGGTTGAAACAGGTTACAGAAGAAAGTCCTGTCCTCAACAGCCACCCGGTCCACCAGATACCGAACGGTATTGATATCACCACGTTCAGGCAGTATGAAATGCTGGAGGCAAGACAATCATTCGGGATAGATAAAAATGCATTGGTTGTCCTGTTCGTTGCAGAACATATTGATAAAGAAGAGCGTAAAGGCGGGAAATATCTAGTCGATGCGTTATCCATGCTGGATGACACGATAAGAAAAAGATTAGTCCTGTTAATGATCGGGGAACACAGCTCTGATAAAAATGCCTCGCTTCCCTGCGAAACTGTCAGAGTCGGATATATTCACGAGGATGAGGCCATGGCCAGGCTGTATTCCGCCTCAGACATTATGGTCTTGCCTACCCTTTCTGATAATCTGCCCAATACGATAATGGAAAGTATGGCATGCGGCACACCCGTGGCAGCTTTCAATGCAGGCGGGGTTTCAGACATTATTACTCACATGAACAATGGATACCTGGCAAATCTTAAAGACACACTGGATCTTTCTGACGGAATAAAACTGTTGTTGAGTGATGCAAAGCTTTTAAGTCAGATGAGCAAAAACAGCCGGGAAACAATAGAACAAAAGTTTTCCATAAGCTCCGAGGTCAAACAAATAATGGA
>JAJRVB010000034.1 GCA_024277515.1 Nitrospirota bacterium
ATGCCGACCTTGTTGTCAGCCTGGACCAGCAGATGTACCCCGCATTTAAACCGTTTATTGAAAAATATGCCATGAAGAACAAGTTAAAGATAATCATAACAATGGGTACCTGCGGCATCTCTTCAGGGATGCTTTCGCAAAAGTCCATCGACATCGGCGGATATTGCTGTCCCCCCGGCATTGCGGACCGTCTGCCCGGACTCACATTTCATACTATCGGAATAGCGGCCATTGCACTCATCGTATACCCTGAGAATGCGATTGACGGCATTACACTTGAACAGGCCCGGGAAATATTTCTGGGGGACATATCCCGGTGGTCTGAAATCAGGGACTCGCGCGGCAAGAGGGGTGTGAATCTGCCGATTCAGCCGGTTGGACGTCTCCATTGCAAGCTGCGCGCCGGTCACTGGCGTCTCCTGCTGGACAACGAAGATCTTTTCAGTCCGAATATTATAGAAGTCGGGGTCATTCCGGACATGATTACCAAGGTGTCTTCTACTCAGGGATCGATAGGGTATGAGACCATCTGGATGACAAGACGATTTCAGGACAAGGGAAAGACAAAGTCCCTGCGGGTAAACTGATACAGTCCTGACAATGCCTCTCATCTCCTGTCAGGCAACTATCCGCTTTATCGTGTATATAATCTCACTACATGGGAGGGGAGAGGTCTTTCAAATCCGGAGTCCCGGAAACTGGTCGACTTTCTCCTGGAGGAGGTTGAACACCTCGACGGGAAGTTCGGCCTCGTACCGGCATCCCGTCTGAAGCGGCACGGGTGGAAATTTAACGGAAATGAACTCGTGGGAGAACCCGAAAAATGAAAAACGGGAAATCAGTCGCTTCCATCATTTCCAACCTGCATAACCGGCTGTCCCTGACATTAAAGATGGTGTGTATAGCGGTGATTGTAGGGGTAGTCATGTGGGCGGCATTTGACATTATTCAGACCAGTAAACTCGAAAACCTATTTCAGGCGCGTCTGGATGAGAGACTTGAAAAACAGGCGCTTGAGGACAGGCTGCACTTTGACCGCTACGTGAAGGCGCACCTTCATTCTGCAAAGCTCTTTATTTCTCAAAGGAACTTCAATAAATACATAAACAGCCGGAAGTGGTCTGAAGACGGCGGTATCGACGTAAAGATATACAGAAGGCCGCCGAGGTGGTTTCCAAAATCATCGGTGCTCCGGACATTTATCCAGCCCCGCCTGGCGCTGCTGCTTGATGCCCGGGGCAGGGTGAGAGAGATTTATAAGGGCCTGCACGATGAACAAATCCCGGAGTCTCTGCTTGAACCGACTCCCCAGCTGCTCATTAAAAGCCACGGGCAGAATTTTATGAGAAACTTTGAGGGCATTCCCTATCTGATGGCGTCTGAGTATTACAAGGATGAATCCGGACAACTGAAGGCCATACTGATGCTCGCCTCGCCCTTAGATGATATATTCCTTGCAAATGCTATCGGCTCGGTTACTCCAGGACATGCAGTCGGATTATTGACCGGAGGGGAAAATGTACGTATTCTCATAAGCAGTAATCTTGCCGAGATCCCGCCCGGGACCGCGCTGGAAGAATTGGAGAAGCATTATCTGGTTACAGGAAGAGAGTTTTTTGATTACGGGGCGTCAGAGCAGGCAATTAAATTTGTGTCGTTCAATTCACTCGATGAAGTCAGATCACTCGTGAAGTCGATTACTGCATCCGAGCGGCAGTTAAGAATTATAGGGTTCCCTGTGCTTGTCGGTTCATTTGCGCTGCTCATGTTCTGGGTCACACGGCGCATACAGCTGCTTACGTACCGTATTTCAGATTTTGCCCGCCGCACTCTGGGAACGCACTCAAAGGACCTGCGGGAAGGGGACCAGTTGTACAGGCTCGAAAAACGATTTCAGCATTTAACCGAGGAAGTCCTTGAGGCGAGGGACCTCCTAAGGAAAGAAGCCGAGGAGAAACTCCTGTGGGAAAAAAAGAATATCGAAATGAAGCTGAAAGAAAAGGAACTGGCCCTTCTTCAGTCAGTGACACAGGCAGTCGGCGTAGGAGTGATCAGGAAGACTGCCGGCGGCCTGACAGCGGTCAACCGGCAGATGGAAGAGTTTGCCGATTTATGCGGGGGGCTGTCCGGTTTTGACATTGTCGATCTGGATGATATGGATTACGCCCTAACAGACAAACATGGCAATAACAGGATATTCAATATACGAAGCCCTGAAATATTCTCTGAAGAAAAGATCCTGCTGGTGCGTGATGTAACAAAGTTCAAAGAGCAGACCGAGGCCCTCGAACACATGGCTATGCACGATTCGCTGTCCGGACTTCCTAATCGCGCCCTCCTTCGTGACCGCCTTCAACAGGCAATTTTTGTCGGGCAGAGGGAGGACAGGCCGCTTGCGCTTCTCATGATGGACCTGGACCGTTTCAAGGAGATTAATGATACCCTGGGGCATCATATCGGTGATCTGGTGTTAAGGGAAGTCGCAGAGAGGCTGCCGGTGCTGCTCAGAAAATCCGATACATTTGCCCGCCTCGGCGGTGACGAGTTTGCGGTTGTACTGCCGGCAACTGATAAAGAACATGCAACAGAAGCGGCAAATAAGCTTCTCAAGGCCCTGGAGAAACCGTTTGTTATTGACGGGCATAATCTTTTTGTGGGCGCAAGTATGGGAATGGTTTTTTCCCCTGAGCACGGGGACGATGCAAGTACGCTGCTTCAGCGTGCCGACGTGGCGATGTATGTGGCCAAAAATGCTCAGAGCGGCTTCTCGATATACAACCCGGACCATGATCAGAACAGTCTACAGAACCTGGTGCTCATGGGGGCCCTGCGTATCGCGATTGAACGCGACGGACTTTCTCTCTGCTATCAGCCCAAGGTTGATTATAAAACGGACAGTGTGAACGGACTGGAGGCCCTGGTTCGCTGGAACCATCCTCAACACGGTTTTATCGCGCCTGATGAATTTATTCCGATTGCGGAATATACCGGGTTAATCAAGCCCCTCACCATGTGGGTGCTTGACACGGCATTGCGTCAGTATGTGGAATGGCGGCATGAAGGGATGGATATGAATATATGCATGTCTGTCAATTTGTCAGTAAGAAACCTGCAGGATGCGGAGTTCCCGAAAGAGGTTGCCTATCTTCTGAAGGCATGGTGTATTAAATCGGAGTATCTTGAGTTTGAGATTACTGAAAGCGCGGTGATGGCTGACCCTGACCATGCGATGCAGGTCCTTACGCAGCTGGACAACATAGGCGTGCGGCTCTCCATTGACGATTTCGGCACGGGATATTCATCGCTGTCCTATCTTAAAAAACTACCGGTTGATGAGATCAAGATAGATAAATCTTTTGTCATGAATATGTCGAACGATGAGAGCGACGCGATGATTGTCAGGTCAACGATTGACCTTGCGCACAATTTGGGGCTGAATGTAATCGCCGAGGGCGTTGATTCCCGTGAGGTATTTGAGAGACTGAAGAAGCTTAATTGTGACAGGGCGCAGGGTTA
>JAJRVB010000035.1 GCA_024277515.1 Nitrospirota bacterium
AGGGCCGACGAACCCGTAACTCAGCAAAACGCCCAGGAACGTCCCGACGAGCGCAGCGCCGATACTCTTTCCGAGCACTTCAGGCGGTTCATTGATCTTCCCCATCGTAATAACAATGCCGAGGACTGCGGCGACAATACCAAGAGCGGGCAGGGCGTCAGCTACCTTTGTCACGTTGTGCGACGGGATCATTGCCTCCCTGTGGTGAGTCTCAATCTCATACTCCATAACATCATCAAGCTCGTGCGGCGTTATATTTGCTGAGATTATGACCTTCAGGTTGTCGCATATGAAACTCAGGGCATGATGGTTTTTCAGAATGCCCGGATATTTGCCGAACAGCGGGCTCTGCTCCGGATTTTCAATATCACCTTCGATAGCTATAAGGCCTTCTTTTCTCATTTTTGAGAATATACCGTTCAGAAGACTCAGGATTTCAAGAAATTCGGATTTGCTTGTACCCTTTGCAGATATGACCCTCATGACATTTTTCAATGTCAGGAACAATACTTTGGGAGGAGACTGAATAATAAAGGCGCCAATCGCAGCACCGCCGATTATCAGGAGTTCAACCGGCTGAAAGAGCACGCTGAGATTGCCATGCTCAAGTACATAACCGCCTATAACCGATGCCAAAACAACGACTGCTCCTATGATGACAAACATAATATTCTGCCTTTAGTTATATTAAAATTGACTGCCTTGCCATGCCGGTATATGTCCGGATTAGGGCATGTCACACATGTGATATATCTGAATAATTAACCTGAAATATATATAGTTTTCTTTCGCCAATGGCGTATCGTATAGTAGTGTTCTTATTACTAATATTCGGCGCTCAAAGGGAAAAACTTTAATCCCTGAACCAGCCTTTAAGGCAATTATTCCGTAATGCCCTTGATTATTAATTCTCACTTTATTTATCTTAGTAAAAAGCTTGACAGGAGAGATAAATCAGATGGAATGTAAGATGGAAAATAATAATCCCCACTGCAATTGCACGTATGAACCATGCAGCAGAAAGGGGAAGTGTTGTGACTGTCTCCATTATCACAGGCAGAATGATGAGCTGCCTGCCTGTTTTTTCACCAAAGACCAGGAACGCACATACAACCGTTCAATAAGTTTTTTTATCAGAAAACGGTAGGTAAGATGGTGTTTAACGGCATAATCACGCTACCTCTTTAAAAAAAACAGGGAATTTGCCTGTTCAAGGGCGGGTTTGTCCCCTATCAGAAAGACTATATCTCCCTCCTGAAGTTTAAAGTCCGCGCCAAGCCCGTGTATGGTTTCATTGCCCCGTTTGACCGCAACAGCGAATGTCCCTGTTTTCTGGTGAATTCCTGTTTCCCTCAGTGACTTGCCTGCTGCTGCGGAGCCCTTCTCTATTACATAGCTTTCGTAGTCCATATGGGGCATAAGCGCAATGGTATCGTGAAACATATTTTTTGGTGTCTTGCCTCTTACAAACATCTTGTAATGTCCCATTCTGAACCTGTCGGCATACTGGCCGATCAATGACCTGGGCATACGATAAAACTTCAGTACTCTTGAAAAGAGCTCGATAGAGGTCTCGAATTCTTCAGGTATCACCTCGTCCGCCCCGGTTGTCAGCAGATCATCAACCTCGGCAATGAACCTGGTCCTGACCAGAATATAAATCCCGGGATTCATTTTTCTTGCTGTCTGGACTATCTTTCTTGTTGCGGAAGGGTCCGAGATGCAGACGACTATGACCCTTGCCTTATCAACATTAAGTTTATGCAGAATTTCCCGGCTCGTTCCATCACCGTAAAAAATGGGTTCTCCCTCATTGCGGGCTGTTGTGACCGTCTGGCTGTTCATTTCAAGTACAACATATGTCACTTCAAGTTCTTTTAACACGAGGGCCAGGTTTTTTCCGTTTATACCGAAGCCGATGATAACGACATGGTCCGATCTTTGGGCGTTCACGGTTTTATCATTTGATTTCATGGCTGCAAAACGTTTAAGTATCCTGCGTGAAGTTACCCAGGAAGAAACTTTGGGAGAGAATGAAACCAGTACAGGCGTAAAAAGCATGGTTATTATTGCGGATGACAGGAAGTATTGATATACACTATCAGAGACGAGTCCGAGGGTGAGAGCAGAGACTGCCAGGACAAAGGAGAACTCTCCTATCTGGGCAAGGACGAGGGCGCTATGCAGGGAAATCCTCAGGTTATTGCCGGTAATAAGCCCGGCGATTGTTGATGTGACTATTTTAAGCAGAATAACTGTCAGTACAATAATTATAATATAACCGGCATTTGACAAAAAGAAGTTGATGTCCATAAGCATTCCCACGGAGATGAAGAAAAGACCGTTAAAGCTGTCCTTAAAAGGCAGGATATCCGAGATGGCCTGGTAAGAGTATTCTGATTCAGAGACGACAAGGCCGGCAATAAATGCTCCAAGCGCCAGGGAGAAGCCGAGTTCATAAGTCAGATACGCTGTGCCGAGGCATATGAATATTATGCTGATTACGAAGAGTTCCCTGATCCTGGAATGTACAATCTGGTGAAGCAGCCTGGGGACCAGCCATCGGGCAGAGAATATTACCGCGGCAATAAACACAACCGATTTGCCCAGAATCCATAAAAGATTCGTTATGTCGCCCTCGGGTGTCTTCAGCATAGGCAGCATCAATATAAAGAAGACAACGCTCAGGTCCTGAAATATCAGGATACCTATGCTCGTCCTTCCGTG
>JAJRVB010000036.1 GCA_024277515.1 Nitrospirota bacterium
AGGGAGATACATTCCGGACCGTGCTGCTGAGCAGTGAGACCGCCTTGTGAAGATAATCGAGATGGGCGGCATCCTTGAAATGAATAAAATTCTTTTCATTCCGCCTCACTTCAAGCACATCGTAATTGATATTGTCCGCGATTTTCTGATACCCCTGCCTCTTCTGTACATCGCCTAAATATTCGTATGTGAGCAGACTGCCGAATATCGCGATCAGGGAGGGAATGGAGATGCCGATGATCATCTTATGCCATATTTTTAAACGCATCGTACTAAAGGGTACAACATAATCAAATTCATTTACAAACGATAACAGGCTGTTGAAAAGTGCAACACAATTTATTTAAATACCCTATAAACATTTCAAATGAAAAATATTTGACACTCTGCGCCGCGTTTTTTTATTATTATCACGAGATGTAATCGAAGGATATTTCTTCCCTTATGCTTTTCTCGCTTAAGACCGGCTTTTAAAAACTGTGCTTGCCATATACATTCATTAAAAAGGAGGTTTGAAAGAAAATGTATTTTTATCTGCCAATCGCGTTAACGAGCATAAGCCTTCCTCTCATTGTGGGGCTTGGGCTCCTGGTCGGCCTGTTATCAGGCCTGTTTGGAGTAGGCGGAGGATTCCTCATGACTCCGCTGCTGATCATGATCGGTATCCCTCCGACCGTGGCGGCCGCGTCAGATTCGCTGCAGATTGTGGGCGCTTCCACCTCGGGAACATTCGCGCACTGGAAGCTCGGAAATGTCGATGTCAAGATGGGGATATTCCTTCTGATCGGCGGGTTCGCAGGGGGTCTTGCAGGGGTACAGTTAATAAAGGTGCTCAGGATGATGGGCAATGCAGATTTCGTCATCAAGATAACGTATGTACTGATGCTCGGCATCGTTGGCACCTATATGTTTTTTGAAAGTCTGAACTCCCTGAAAAAGGCAAAACAGGCAAATGACACCAGTCAGACAAAGGATACGACTTCCAGGCCCAGAAAAGAATCAGGCTTTGTAAAGTTTCTCAAAAGCCTTCCGCTCCAGACAAGGTTTGAGAAATCCGGTGTAACCCAGTCAGCCCTGCTGGTGATCATCCTCGGGGCCTTTGTGGGCATCCTTGCAGCCATTATGGGTGTAGGAGGAGGCTTCCTGATGGTGCCGGTGATGGTCTACCTCCTCAGAATGCCGATGCATGTGGTCGTGGGGACAAGCCTGTTCCAGATACTCTTTACCTGTATTGAGGTTTCTTTTCTGCAGGCATACGTAAACCATACCGTTGATTTTATCCTTGCCGTGCTCCTCCTCGCTGGGTCAACGTTCGGGGCTCAGATAGGGACGAAACTCGGGAAAAAGCTGCACGGGGACCAGTTAAAGATAATACTCGCCATGATAGTGCTCGTCGTCACAGTGAAGATCATGCTTGACCTCCTGCTTGAACCATCCCTGCTTCTGTCGCTGAAAGGAGGCCACTAATGAAGACATTCAGGACATCCTTATTGTCAACTCTGACAGCAGCCTGTTTTCTGGTTATGTTTTCTGTGCAGACCGTTCATTCCATAACATCGGAGATCTCTCCCTCCAGGATAGCGGTGGACTCCCTGTATCACGGCTCCAGTGTCGTCGTGTCCGGGGAAACGGACGCGGAAGACGAGATTATCATTAAATTCAGTTCTCCAAAAAAAGAGATCCTCCTCCGTAAGAAAGGAAAAAGAAGCGGGCTGCTCTGGATGAACGTGGGGGAACTTGAATTGAATCCCGTGCCCGACGTCTACCTTGTATATGCCACGGGAGATATCAACTCAATGCTGAATGAAGATCAGCAGGACAGGTTCATGCTTGGATATGATACATTCAGAAGGGTTGTGGAGGTAACCCCCGTCAGCGGTGAAACAGAAAAGGAAAAGTGGATCAGGGAATTTTTGCATTTCAAGGAGAAAAATAAAGTGTACGGTATTGTGAGCGGGCAGATTGAAACTCAAACAGAGGGCAGCAGGAAAACCTTTAACCTATCGATAAACTGGCCATATCAGGCCCCGCCCCAGGATTATACGGTAGGCACATATGCCGTAAGGGACGGAATTGTCCTGGATTATAAGGAAACCACGCTCTCGGTTGAAAAAGTCGGAGCTTTGAAATATATTTCGGATAAGGCATATAACAGTTCAGCCGCTTACGGAATCATCTCAATTCTGATAGCGATAGCATCAGGCTTTATCGTCAGCATAATATTCAAGGGTGGCGGCGGCGGACATTAATACAGTAGAATATACTACATACTCAGGAAAACAGCAGGCTTCACAGCAATGGAGGCAGTATATGGCAAAGGACAAATGCAGGCTTATGGTAGTGGATGATGAGCCGATAGTATGCAGAAGACTCAAGCAGGTCCTCGAAAAAGCCGGGTATGATGTAGATATTTTCGGCAGCGGTTCGAGCGCAATTGACAGGCTCGACAACATGTCCTATGACATTATCATGACTGACCTGAAGATGGAAGGTGTGGACGGGATGAAGATACTGGAGGCGGCAAAAATAAAAAATCCCGCTGCCAAAGTCATCATGATTACCGGCTTTGCAGAGATGGAAACTGCAAGAGAGGCATTCAGAAAAGGGGTATTCGATTTTATTTCAAAACCGGTTGAAATCGACGTTATAAAGGAAGTAATCAGCAAGGCCGAACGTGAAATCGCCCGATTAAAGAAGTAACAGGAGATCAGCAAGTTTAAGAAATTGCCATGATAGCAGTCTCCCCTTCAGCCTGTTCCTGCACCCGGACAATCCTTAAACTCCCATCCTGCATGCATGTATACAGCAACATTGTCCTCTCCATCCCGGCTAAGACAGATCGAGTTATTCATGCTAAAATATATCCGATGCTTTAAACGGTTTTTCTGATTAACCCGGTAAATGCAGATATTGTTCAATCAGGCGCTTGACTCATCGGCAGCACAATGAAGAAACTCATCTCGAAATTAAGGAATTATTTTGCACAAAAGAAGATCGGCCCGGATGGCAAGATTCCCGTACGGGTCGTATTCAACCGCTTCCGGCAGGTGCTTGACACCAACAACCGCGCGCTTGAGATCATGGCCGACATGGGAGACAAGCTGGGCGGCAACTATATTTTTGACATAAATTATATAAGAAAATCCTACTCCGAACTTTCTGATGCGGTTTTTCAGTCCATATATAATCTGAATTCCCTGTCCCGGAACAGGTACCTTCACCTGCACCGTGTCTTCGAGAAAATCAGCGATCAGACCAATAAGATACTGAAAGGCGAATCACCGGTCAACCTCCAGGAACCGGTACTGTATTACAGGGACATCTCATGGGAAATGTCCGACGAAGTCGGGGGCAAAAACGCCGGCATTGCCGAACTTTCCAACCACTTAAAGCTGCCGGTTCCTGATGGTTTTGCGATAACCGCAAGCGCATTCAGGGACTTCGTCGAATATAACCGTATTGAAGACAGGATAAGGGCCCTGAAAAATAAATACAGAAAAGCCGCAAAACGTTCGCAGCAGGAGGACATAATGGTGGCAATTACGTTTGCAGAGGCAGGGGAGCATGAGACCGCCAAAGAAATCCTCATGGAAGAAAATTATCTCGACGAATCTTTTTTTGCCGAAGTCCGGGACTTTTTCAGAAAAGGCAAACTGCCCCCGTATCTTGAATCTGCATTTCAGAAAAGTCTTGATACACTGCGCGGGAAAGAAGGCAGGTCCTGCCGCATTGCCGTACGGAGCAGCGCTGAAAAAGAAGATCTCGAATTTTCATTTGCCGGCCAGTTTGAAACCGTCCTGAATGTGCCCGCGGACATGAAAAATCTTGTCCGGTCATACAAGGAAATACTGGCCAGCCTTTACTCACCTAACGCCGTGTCATACAGGGAACTGGTGATGCCTAAAGAGAAACCCATGATGGCCATGTGCGTCGTCTGCATGAAGATGGTGGACGCGCAGGCAAGTGGAGTGATGTTCACGTCAGACCCAAATGATCCCGACAATGATGCGGTGATTATCAATGCCAACTGGGGACTCGGCAAGACCGTGGTAGACGGACGGGTTGACGCTGACACCTATATTGTCACAAAAGACGAACCCTGTGAAATCCGGGAAAAACTCATAGGCAGAAAAGAACTGTCCGTTGTACCCGTACCGGACGGCGGCATTCGCGAGATTTCCGTTCCACCTGAAAAACAGAAAGAGCAGTGTCTCAGTGACGATCAGATAAAAATCCTTGCGCAGCAGGCGGTGCTCGTTGAGCATTATATGAAAAAGCCCCAGGATATTGAATGGTCCGTTGATAAGAAAGGTAATATATATCTGCTTCAGTCACGGCGTTTGAGAATGTCCTTCACTGCAGGTGAGACAGCCGGGCAGATATCATCAAGCCTGGAAAAATATCCGGTCATAATGGAGAAACAGGGAAAGATCGCCCGAAGAGGTATTGGCGCCGGCAGGGTATTTATCCTCGAAAAAATCGAGGACCTCAGAGACTTTACACAGGGATCGATACTCGTTGCAAAACATGATTCCTCCCAATTCATCAGGATTATGCCGAAGGCATCAGCCATTATAACGGACATAGGCACCCCTACCAGCCATATGTCAAATGTAGCGCGTGAATTCCAGGTGCCGACTATTGTGAATACAGGCACAGGCACAAGCGTGTTTAAAAACGGGGATGAGATTACGGTAGATGCGGAAGACAACAAAATATATGCAGGCATAGTAAAGGAACTGCTCAGATACAGAATCACGGAAGACATTTCACTTATGGAGACGGATGAATTCAGGCTCCTCCAGAAGTTACTGAGATATATAACGCCCTTAAATCTGATTGATCCCTTGATGGACAGCTTTGTTCCGGAAAACTGCAGGACCTTCCATGACATCATTCGTTTTATACATGAGAAGGCCATAGCCGAACTTGTGGACGTCGAACGATACAGGGAAGTATTAAGAAACAATATCGTCGTCAAACTCGATGTCCCGATTCCAACGGGAATATTCATGATTGATATAGGCGGAGGGCTGCATACAACAGGAGATGTAAAGAAGGCGTCCCTTGATGAGATTGCATCCATTCCGTTTAAGGCGATAGTGAAAGGGATGATGCATCCCGGGGTCTGGCATTCTGAGGCTGTTACCATGAAGATCAATGACTTCATGTCCAGTATGCTCAAAATGCCGGATGTGTCCAACATGACCTATCTTGGAGAAAACGTGGCGGTCATATCGCGTGAATACGTAAACCTCAGCCTGCGCTTTGGTTACCACTTTAACATGATGGACTGTTATTGCAGCGATAATGTACGGGACAACCACGTCTACTTCAGGTTTGTAGGCGGGGCAACGGACATTTCAAAAAGATCACGCCGCGCGGAACTGCTTGGATCTATCCTGAGAGAATTTAACATGCGGACTAATATAAAGGGGGACCTCATAATTGCGCGCACCGATAATCTTCCCCGTCAGGAAATGGAAGAGCTCCTGAACAACCTGGGGAGATTGATAGCCTATTCACGCCAGCTTGACGCCCTTCTCGATGATGACAGTGTTGCAGAGCGTTATGTGGACAACTTCCTGAGGGAGAAGTATATACTGGATTAAATTGCCGCGGGCGGCACAGGCGCATGAACTCCCTCCCGGAAAAAAACATTAAGACTATGCAATTCAATTCTTTCATAAAAAAGGCCGGGGGCTTATTAAAGAAAATCAATAATCTGATACCCGGTAAAAATGTAACCCCGGATATCGATCTCCTTATTCCGGGTGATGATTACCTGGACCTGAGACGCAGGTATTACAGTTATAAAAATTTACTCCTGAAAAACAATGAACTCCTTGATGTCCTCTCCGAGGTAAATGAAGGCATTGACTCAAAAACCATAACACTTCCCGCCTTCCGGTCTTACCTTGCCCACATTTTTGACACCGCTTTTGAATTTATTCAGAGTCTGAATGACATGACGGAAAACCGCTACATGTTTCTGTATGACGTGCTCGAACGCATCAGGATTTCTGCAAGAGATATGCTGAAGGAAGAACCCGAGGAATCGCCGGGCCGATACATCATTCCTCTCGACAAGATTACGGCTGAACACATTAAAGATACAGGCGGTAAGGCGGCCAATCTCGGCGAGATACGAAACATACTCAAGCTGCCGACACCGGATGGTTTTTCGATCACTTCACACGCATACAGGGAGTTTATTGCATTCAACAAACTTGGAAAGGACATCAGCGGTCTGATTGCCGATCTGGACATAAACGCTACCGACACAATAGATAAGGTCTCCCTCCGTATTCAGGAGATGTTGATGCAGTCAACCGTCCCGCCGGAAATAGTAAAAGGCATTTACACGGAGATTGACAGGATCGGGAAACAGATGAAATTCTCGGTCAGGTCGAGCGCTGTGGGAGAGGACGGCAAGCTGTCGTTTGCCGGCCAGTTCAGGAGCATTCTGAACGTAAAACGGGATTCCGTCATCAGTGCCTATAAGGAGGTGTTAGCCGGAAAATACAGCAGCAGGGTGCTGTATTACAGACTGGCAAAGGGGATAAGGGACAAAGACATGCCCATGGCTGTGTGCGTTCTGGAGATGATCGACTCACGTTCATCAGGGGTCCTTTATACATTAAACCCGGGATACCCTGAAAGGGATGAAACCATCCTGAGCTCGGTATGGGGACAGGGACAGTATGCCGTCGGCGGAACGGTCTCCCCCGACATGTTTACCCTCGACCGTAATAATAACGGAGAAATCATCCACAGAAACATAGCGGCAAAGGACGTCCGGCTGGCGCTGAAACCGTCCGGAGGTGTAGAGGAAGTACGGGTCCCGCGGGACGCCAGGGAAGCGCCCAGTATTTCAGATGAAGAAATAAAGATGCTCTATCACTACAGCTGTCTCATGGAAAAACATTTCGGAGCCGCCCTTGACATTGAATGGGCCATTGACAACAGCTGGCGACTTCTGATCCTGCAGGCCCGTCCTCTCAATATAAAGAGGGTGTTGCCTTCGGGCGCCGATACGTTCAGGGAAGGGAAATATGCGCTTGTCGAAGGAGAGACGGCAAGCCGGGGCACTGCTTCAGGCCCGGTTTATCTTATGGAAAGTCTTGACCGGATATCCGGCTTTCCTGAAGGCGCCGTGCTCGTGGCAAAAAACACCTCCAACGAGTATGTCAAGATTATGCATTCCGCTTCAGCCATGATCATTGAGACCGGCAGCAGGACAAGCCATCTGGCGACCGTGGCCCGTGAGTTTAACATACCGGTAATCATCAATGCCGCCAATGCGTTTAACATCCTGCGCAATGAAAAAGCGGTTACTGTCGATGCAAATGCCGGCCGTATATACAGAGGGCGGATTGAAGGTCTCCTGCGCAAAGGCCCTGCCGATGTGAGGGCCGGGGCAGCCATGCCTCATGAAGCACTCATAAAAAATATCATGGAGCGCATAACCCCCCTGAACCTTGTAAGGATTGATGGGTCCGGCATCAGGCCGGAGGACTTCAGGACTATACATGATATTGTGAGATATGTACATGAAGTCTCGGTCAGGGAAATGTTCAGCATGGGGGAGCTGTCCGAAGGAGGGAGTTCAACCCAGCTGTTAATATCCGACAAGATACCAATGTATTTTTATATCATTGATCTTGACGGCGGTGTTGCTGATGAGGCGAGGTTCCTCAAAAAAATATCGCCTGAGCATATCAGGTCCGTGCCTTTCATTGCATTGTGGAGGGGGATGACATATGAGGGAGTGAGGTGGGCCGGAGCAGTTGACATCGATATGGGAGGGCTTGCGTCCGTCATGGCACGGTCATTTGTGAGGACCGGTGTTACGGAAAAAGGCGGTAAGGTATATGTCATCCTGACGGACGAATACGTGAATATGAGCGTAAAACTGGCCTATCATTTTACGGTATTTGATGCCTTTTGCGGAGACAGTTATATCAACAACTATATTAATTTCCGCTTCCAGGGCGGAGGCGCAAGCGCGGAAGGGAGATACCGGAGGACATTATTTATAAAAGAGGTGCTTGAATCATTTGACTTCAGGGTGGAGATCAAGGATGACATGGTAATAGCAGACATAAAAGGCGCGTCAAAAGAGACCACCGCACACATGCTGGACATCCTCGGCCGCCTGCTCGGCTGCTCAAGACAGCTTGATATGGCCATCAGCAGTATGGAGGCAAAGGACTGGTATGTAAAGGCGTTTCTTGAAGGGAACTATTCCTTTAAACATGACTGAGCATGGGCACCAGCAGGATTACGCTGCAAAAGCGTTTTGCCCCCTTGCAATTACCACCAACGGGCATTTCAGGTTCTTCCACGCATCGTTAATGATCCTCTCCGCCTTCCTGCTGTAAATGTCAAAATCTTCCGCAACTTCAACAGCGACAAAAAGGATATCGCTATTCAGGCTGGTGTAATTCCTGATCGCTTCTTCCAGAGACCCGCTCTTTTTTACCAGAAAGAATTCTATCCCTTCCTTCCTGAGCTCTGACTTGAACTTGCGCAATACACCATTGTCGATGCTTACTACAGAGAGTATTTCAAGTTCCGCGCCTATACGCTTGCACGAATTCACCGCGTATTTAAATGCATTGCTGTCTGAAGCGCCGCCCCTCAGAGCGAGCAGGATTTTACGTTTTTCTTTCAGAATTTCCCTGGCAGTTTCAAATTCGCCTGCCTCTGCAAAGGCAATTGCTTCCATCGCTTTTTCAAATTTCTTTATCAGTCTTCTCATCGTAAATACATACCTTTCCCGGACATATCAGCGGCGCATTATTTACGCCGCTGTTCTGCTCTGTTAATACCGCATACTATCTCTTTATTCCCGGAGCGCGTAACTGCGTGCGCGGTCTCTGTGTAAGAGAATCTCTTTTCCGGTCCCTATCCTCTTCTCTCATAATGTCCCTGGCGATCTCATGCTCATTGGCTTCCGCGAATGTTGCAGCCATCATCACCCTCTCAAACCAGTTGAGACGCTCTCTCCTTTCGGGCCTGACTTCGTCCATCATCTGTCTTGCTGTTTCATGTTCTCCTGCCTCTGCAAATGCTGCTGCTGCATATGCTGTTTCCAGATTTTTGATTTTCTTTTTCATTTTCTGTTCCTCCTTATAATTTATGGTTTAACTTCTCTTTGTTTGTCTCTTTATTATCATGTATATCAAGAATCATGCC
>JAJRVB010000037.1 GCA_024277515.1 Nitrospirota bacterium
CTCGGGCCGTGAGCCGGTCTTGTTCAGAAAGAGCGGCTCCTCTCCTATATTGGGGATGACCATAGGCTTCTTTTTTTCGAGGACGCGTCCTACGACCCCTTCCCCGATGCGGTATTTGCCTCTTTCGATGTTTTTCCTGGTCAACCCGTGTGCCGCGACAATCCGCAGCTCTCCGGATATATGGTCCAGCAGAAATACACACCCCCTCTGCATTTCAAGAAGGTTTCCGAGTGTAGACATCACGGACAGGAGGTTTTTTTCGAGGGCAAAGGAGGTTGTCAGGACCTTGCTGACCTCAAGTATTGCGGTCAGTTCCCTGTTCTTACGGAGGATCAGTTCTGTCTTTCCGCTTTTCTCCCTTTTGCGTATCATGATAAAAATTGATATCGAGTTGCCAGGCGGATTAAGGGTTTTCTCAACTCATTCCTGAATGTACTGGAAATTAATCGTTATTGTACTGCATTACCTTGTACAATCATATAATAGTATAACAATTATATCCAATCTCCTGCGCATAGCTTTGGACAAGGCGCTGTACAGAGGGGTTTTCCGGTTGTCAATTTGTTAAAATGTTGCCTGAAACGTTATAATATCAAGTAAGATTTTGGTGATTTTCATAAGTGACGTGAAAGCTTCTTCATTATCTGAGGGGTGTAAGCAGATACCGGTGCATGGTCAGGCCCTTTATATTCCTGTATAAATTGCGCAGATATTCTATTACTTGACTTATCCAACTCCAGAACTTACATTATTTTAATAGTACCCGTCCGGCAGGGGCCTGTCAAGAAGGGTGGTGCAAACCGCAGGGATTTGTAAAAATATTTAACGGAGATTAAGAATGGCAAAAGGTTGTTGTGATACAGGAAGAGACCAGAGACTGAAGCAGTATGAACTGTCCGAGTGGCAGATCGTTACTCCCGATCTCAGGAAATTCAGTTCCGGTGATACATTATATACTCCCAAACATATAAAGAAACGCAGAAAGGGCATAACATTATTGCTGGACCCTGAGTCTCCAAACTGGATCAGCGTAAACAGCACCGGGGCCGAAATCCTCAAACAGTGCGACGGCAGGCACACACTGTTCGGGATTCAGGATAATATCTGCAAGAAATACCGCGTATCAAACAGGAAAAAAGTCAGGGAAGAGATCTCGGAATTTCTCAGTGCGGTCGGACTGCTTGAGTTTGTATCGGATGCGGAATTTGTCAGGCCCGAATATAAAGGAAGAAGCAGTGTAATTGCTCCAAAAAAACTGGATGAACTCTGGCTGTATTATACGATGTCATGCAATTTGAGGTGCCGGCACTGCCTGGTTGACGCGGGAAAGGGTCTCAAAAAGGAACTGACCAACGACGAGTTCAAAAGGGTTGTGGACGAAGCGGTCAAGCTGGGTGTCAAGAGGTTCTATATCACCGGAGGAGAGCCTTTTATAAAGGATGGTGTCTTTGATCTTATCAGGTATATTACAAAAACAAAGAGACGGGAGTTGATTGTCCTATCGAATGCAACGATGTTTGATGATAAAAATATCGCGGCGCTAAAAAAGCTGGTCAGCCCCAAGCTGCTTCTGCAGGTGAGTCTGGAGGGGCCGAATGCGGAGATACATGACAAACTGCGTGGGGAAGGGAGTTTTGACAAGGCAGTAGAAGGGATCAAAAAGCTGATCAGCATAGGTATTACCCCGATAGTATCGACCGCCATCAGCAAGCTGAATGAAAAAGAGATTGCAAAGACTTCCCGTTTTCTGTCAAAGCTGGGTATACAGGAGCACAATGTCCTCTGGATGCATGCCAAGGGACGCGGTGCGAACAATCTGAGTGAACTTTATGTGCCTTCTGATGATATCGCGAAGGCAATGAAAAAACTCAAAAAGGAATATAAGGAAAAGGAAGTAATTTTTGACAATGTTGAATCACTGAAAGTTCGTGTGCGCACCAAGCGCGGCAGGAAAAATGACCTCTGCAACAACTGTTACGAGAAGATATGCGTAAACTCCGATGGTCATGTATATCCCTGCGGTTCATTAAACGGTGACAAAAACTTTGATGCGGGTTCCGTCCGCACTAAATCACTGAAAGATATATGGATGAATTCGAAGGTCATGGACAGGGGCAGAAGGAACAGCGTTCAGGACAAGGCGGAATGCAGGGAGTGTTATCTTGAGTACTTTTGCGGCGGGGGATGCACATCTCACAGTTACTACGCGTCTGAAGTGGACTCAGGAAAAGGATCAATCTCCGCAAAAGACCCCTATTGTTCAACATACAAGGCATTGTTTGACGATATTATATGGGAACTGGCATCCGAGGGAGTAACACCCGGAAACGGCACAGGATATATATCTCCCCTCATCTATAATGCCATGGATTCAAAACTGCCCGGGCATCTCGGAGCCGGGATTAAATCGATTGATAAAAATTTTGATGTCGGCTGTTATCACTGTTCATGTGTGCTCTCGGTTGATGTTGAGGACGATGAGGAAGTATGCAAGCCTGAAATTAAAGGGCATGTGACCAAAACAGTCAAGAAGAAATTCTCTAAAGCCGCATATAACCCCGTTGCCGACTACTACTGCCCGACCGGCTATAATCCTGAGGACCTGGCACATATCCCGAATGAGGTGCTTGATGTATCGTATGGATGCGGAAACCCTGCTGCACTGGCGGATATCAGGCAAGGTGAAACCATTGTGGATCTGGGCGCGGGCGGTGGGATTGACTGTTTTATTGCGGCAAAGAAACTTGGTAAAAAAGGCAGGGTTATCGGTATTGACATGACCGATGAGATGCTCGAGACCGCGAAAGAGAATGCGAGAAAAGTTGCGGATGTACTTGGTTACGATATTGTTGAATTCAGGGTCGGAAATATCATGGAGATGCCTGTTGAAAGCGGTTCGGTTGACCTGGTCATCTCAAACTGTGTTATTAATCTGACGGAAGACAAGGCTAAAGTATTGGAAGAAATATATCGTATATTAAAACCGGGTGGACGGTTTATTATTTCAGACATAGTTTCGAACAAACCTGTCCCCGGATACTTAAAGAGAGATAAAGAGTTGTGGAATGCCTGCCTTTCTGGCGCGCTTACTGACAGGGACTTCAGGGAAACTGCGGAGAACGCGGGTTTTTCAAAGGTCAATATGAAGAAAAATTACCTTTACAAAAAGGTTGAATATATAGAGTTTTATTCGATTACGCTTAAGGGCGCAAAACCTCAGCAGGTAAGCTGCGGCTGCTGTGCCTGATAGCCGTGAAAAAAATATGAATAAGGAAAGAGGTAGAGATATATGAGAGTAACATTAGTTAATGCTCAGGTGCTGGACGGCAACAATGTTGTGCCGCCGTTGGGCCTTATGTACATTGCCGCTGTGCTGGAAAAGGCCGGACATGCGGTGCAGATTTTTGATGCTGATCCTGAATATCAGGAGTCGATGCTTAAAGAGATAAAGGACTTTAACCCTGATCTGATTGGACTGAGTTTTCTGACGGTTGCCTACCAGAGGGCCTTTAATCTGAACAAGGCATTGAAAAAGGAGCTGCCTGATGTTACCTGTTGCGCCGGAGGTGTGCATACGACTGTTAAGCCTCATGATACCCTGAAAGAGTTTGACCTCGATTTTATCATTATAGGTGAAGGTGAAGACACTATAGTTGAAGTATGTGAGAAGCTCGAAAAGAACGAAGGTGTTGCAGGTGTGAACGGAGTCATGTACCGTGAGAACGGTGAGGTCATCGAAAACGAAAGACGTGAGATGATCAAGGACCTTGACTCTATTCCCTTTCCCGCCCGTCACCTGATTGACATGAAGCCTTATCTCAAGCCGCCCGGGATTATAAGGGGCTACGCCGAAAAGAACCAGACCACCATAGTCACGAGCAGGGGCTGTCCCTTTAAGTGTATTTATTGCGGCAGTCATAATATATTCGGCAGAAGGACCAGGAGGCGCTCAGTGAAAAATGTCGTTGACGAGATAGAGCATCTGGTCAAGAATTATGATATGAAAGGCATATACTACTGTGATGATACATTTACCCTCAGCTCAAAATGGGTAAAGGAATATTGTGAAGAACTGAAAAGGCGGAACCTCAATATTAAATGGGGCTGCCAGTCAAGGGTGGACCAGACCGACAGGGAATTAATGACGAGGATGAAGGAGTCAGGACTTGTGCAGCTCGACTTCGGTGTGGAGAGCGGTTCGGAAAAGATACTGAAAGTGCTCGGAAAGGGCGGAGCCGGAGACAGGACAGCGCAGATCAAAGAATCTTTCAAGCTCTGCAGGGAGCTGGACATTAGGACACTGGCAACTTTTATCATCGGTAATCCTGAAGAGACGCGGGCGGATATAGAGGAGAGCTTTCAGGTGGCAAAGGACATAAATGCCGATTACACGGCCTTTTACTTCCTGACTCCATACCCGGGGACTGAAATATATAATATGGCCATGGAAAAAGGCTGGCTTGACCCGAACATTCCTTTCTCGGACATATGGGCGCACAGGCAGCCGGAGCTTCCTCTGATGGCCATTACATTCGGCAAGGAAGAGCTGCGGGACATCCGCAGGCACCTCCAGAACCAGTTTTTTGTAAAAAACTATCTCAAGGCCTCTGGCAACATCAGTTTCTACTCGATACTCTTCAGCATACTCTTTAAACACCCGGGGGTTATACTGGAGTGTCTCGGCAAGCTTATCAGGACCCGGAGGATAGACTATATTGTTGAGACGCTTAATGCGGAATACTGGCGCATGAAGAAGTACGAAGGGGCCTGAGACGGTAAAAATAATAGTAACTCACAGAATATTATCAAGTTAAAAAGAGAGCGTTGCCTGGCAACGCTCTCTTTTTAACTTGAAGGAAATACATTATAATATGTAATCAGAGCGGTCATTTTCCTGCTCAGGCAGACTGGGGAATTCCTCATGACATTAACAGAAAAAACATTCATGCTGATTTTTTGCGTCTGTCTCTCCTTTTCAGTCCGGGGAGTTTATGCGGCGCCAGCAGCGCAGGATGCCTTTGAAATTGTGCAGCCGGACGGGACCGTTATCACCGCCAGGGTCAGGGGTGATGAATGGAACAACAGGGTTGAGACTGTAAAGGGGTATTCGATAAAAAAAGCTGTTGACGGTTTCTGGTATTACATATCTCACTATAATAAAGACATGCCGGTTTTAAGCATCCGGAGGGCTGACCGCCCGCCTCCGAAGTCAATAAAAAAACATATACGTCCGGGCAGGCTTTACATGCGCCCTTCCGGGGACCGCATTTCACGCAGGCCCGGACCGGTGTTGTCTTCAGGTGACACGCTCAGTTCAACTGCCTCAGCTTTGTCCGGAGTGTCCACGGCAGC
>JAJRVB010000038.1 GCA_024277515.1 Nitrospirota bacterium
GCGTACAGTATTGAGACGGCGGCAAAAGACATAAACAAGATCCATTTTGCCAAGATCGCTCAATGGGAAAAAGAATCGATTGCCATGATGTGGAAGATCCTCATTCTCTATCTGCTCTTTATCATGTTCGGGGGGCTTTCTATTTATATAGGACACAGGCTTCTTTCTGTGAACGTGGTGAAGCCGATCAAGGAACTGGCGGCTGCTACTATTGAGTTTGCCGAAGGGACCTTTAACAAGAGGGTATATACGGACTCCCGGACGGAAATCGGCCAGCTTTATCAGTCATTCAATAACATGGCGGAGAAAATTCAGGAAAATGATGAAATATTAAGAAAATTCAATGAAGAGCTGGAGAGGAAGGTCAAAGAAAGGACAGTGGAACTTCAGAGGGCCAATGAGCAGCTGCAAAAGACACAGAATGCCCTTATCAGATCAGAGAAAATAGCCGCAGTAGGTCAGATAGCCGCCGGTGTTACACACGAGATAAAAAATCCCCTGAATTCGCTTTCCATCAATACGCAGATGCTCTCAAGGGAACTGTCTGGAAAATTCGGGGCTGATTCTCCGGAAAATGAGACAGCACTGCTCATCAAATCAGAGATCAACAGAATCAATAATATCCTTGAGGAATTTGTCAAATTCGCCAAGTTCCCTGAACCCAGGCTGCTTGATAACAGTATTAGCAAGGTTATTCAGGAAGTGGCCGAATTATACGTGGAAAGCGCAAGGGATGCAGGGATCGCCCTTGAAGTGTCCCTGCAGGAAGATATCCCGCTTATCAGATTTGACGAAGGGCAGTTGAGGGAGGTATTGATAAACCTTGTACAGAATGCGGTGAAGGCGATGAATGGGGGCGGGTCACTGATTTTGGAGACACTAATGGTTGACGAAAATGTTATTATACGGGTGAAAGATACGGGAGAGGGGATCCCTGAAAAAAATCTCGGGAGAATTTTTTCTCCCTTTTTCAGCACCAGGGCAGGGGGGCTTGGACTGGGACTCTCCATTGTTCAGAGGATCGTGGAAAGTCATGGGGGGAAAATCAACTGCCGGAGCAGCAAAGGGGAAGGGGCTGTCTTTGAGATAGTGCTTCCCGTATAAAACGGATTTTAAACATGAAGCCATCAATTCTTATAGTAGATGATGAAAAGTCGGTTCGGGACAACCTGGCCAAGTACCTCTCTGTCGATTATACCGCGTACACTGCTGCAAACGGGAGGGAGGCGCTTGAGAAGCTGAAAGACAACAGTGATATTGAGGTGATTCTCAGTGACATGAAGATGCCCGAGATGGACGGCATTGAACTGCTGGAGAGGGTCAGCGCGGACAATCACGACATCGTGGTTATTCTGATTACCGGCTTTTCGACTATTGAATCCGCAGTTGACGCGATGCGGAGGGGCGCCTATGATTACCTGACGAAACCAATTGACCTGAACAAGCTCGAAATCACGATAAAGAATGCGATTGAAAACAAAAAGCTTCGATCAGAGAACATCATGCTGAAGCAGAGGATCAGGGAAAAAATTGATGCCACTACTCTGGTCGGGGAATCACGGCCAATTAAAGAGATACTTGACCTGGTGGAACGTGTTTCATCTACCAAGGCGACTGTCCTGATTCAGGGAGAAAGCGGAACAGGCAAGGAACTTGTTGCAAACATCCTTCATTATAACAGCCTTGTATCGGATGGCCCCTTTATAAAGGTCAACTGTTCAGCTCTGGCCGAGGGAGTGCTTGAAAGCGAATTGTTCGGGCATGAAAAGGGCGCGTTTACCGGCGCGCTCTTTATGAAAAAGGGCAGATTTGAACTGGCAAACGGAGGGACACTCCTGCTTGATGAGATTGGGGACCTCCCCCACTCAATCCAGATAAAGCTTTTGAGGTTTCTTCAGGAGTCTGAGTTTGAAAGGGTCGGCGGCACCAGGACCATCAAGGTAGATGTCAGGATCGTATCCGCCACAAACAAGGACCTTGAGCAGCTTGTCAAGGAGGAAAAGTTCAGGGATGACCTCTTTTACCGCCTGAAGGTGGTGACCGTAGAGGTGCCTCCGCTGAGAGAAAGGACTGAGGACATACCCTTGATTGTCGAGTATCATCTGAAGAAATTTTCGGAGATTCATAACAAACGGATAAAGGGGATTTCACGTGATGTAATGAAACTCATCAAAGCTTACGGCTGGCCCGGAAATATAAGGGAGCTCATGAACTGTATTGAGAGCGCTGTTGTGATGAGCAGGGGAGACATAATAGAGGTGGAGAGCCTGCCCCCGTTTCTCACTATGGGACAGAAAGACCAGGCTGCCGGGAAATCTCCCAGCAACCTGTTTGATATTGAGAAAAAGGCCATCCTGGATGCACTCAACAAATCAAGGGGAAACAAGGCTGAGGCGGCAAGGGGCCTCGGGATCGGGCTGAGGACGCTATACAGGAAATTAAATCAGTATGGTGTGAATTGACCGGGCAGTATCAGGGTTCGAACCTGTTTATCTCTTTTTCCACTTCTTCAATATGCTGCAGGACTGCATCATACTTCTTTATCGCGGCGTCTCTGGTTTCGTCTCCCTTTTCGAGCATTTTTACCGCACCGGACACCCCCTCAAACTTCTCTTTTAAATATAAAAATTTCTTTCCGAGATTTTCCGTCATGCTGTTCAGTGCATCGGCAACATCCTGAAAATCATCCTTTTCTCTCAATTCGATGCGGGCGGAAAGGTCGCCGGATGTGATTTTCCGTATGTCTCTTGACATACGGAAGAGCGGGCCTGATGTCTTTTTCAGCATCAAAACGCCTGTCAGGATGAGGAGAAGAGTGACAAAGAGAAAGTTTATGATGTTTACAGAAAAGAATATCGGCCTTATCAGTTCATCAGTGGATGAAATGCTGATATGGGTGCTCCACAAGACTGTGTCCAGCTGTTTCATGGCCAGCATGTTAAATACGGCAACTGCCAGGACATTCCCTATCAGCGAGATTAGGATAAAAAAAAGCGTATAACGCATCTGAAGTTTTTTGTCGATGATATATTGCCGTCTTCTTGTCTTCATTTCATGACCTTTACTTTATGTGGCATTCAAGACAGAGCCTGCTCTTTCTGTTGCTCATCGCGAGCATGTTCTTTTCCTGTGAATATATGTTGTGGCATGTGCCGCAGCCGATCTTGCCGTTATACAGCCTTATGCTTTTATTTAAAACGCCTTCCGGTCTGAACTCATTCATCTTTCTGGAGGTCAATTTCCTGTATGATATGCCTATCGGGTGATTGTATTCTTTTTTGTTATGGTTCCAGTTGCCCGCCCCGAGCGACCGGACAGGAGACTTTATGTGGGTGTCATGGCACTCAATGCATCCGAGTGAAGTCCTGTCAACCCGTGTAGAATTGTCCGTGACCGTATAACTTCCAGGGTGAATATTGTCAAAGACCAGGTGTCTGTCCTTATCTATATTGTGACAGATGGTACAAAAAAACATGCCTCTCACCTGTCTCCTCAGAAAGTTATGTTTTTTTGTGAAATACCGGACATTCTCTTTCATATGGACAAAGTGGCATGTCAGGCATGTCAGCTTGCCGTTTGTGAGCGGCATGTCTCCCGGAATGGTCATAGAGGGATATACACTCGACGGATGGGATTTCATCTTCTCCTGCTCAAGATGGCATGCCCTGCATGCAAGGGTAAGTGTGGGTTTGATATTTGCGGGATCTTTTTTAACATCATAGTGGCACAACACACATTTGTTTTCCGGGAATTCATGCTGGTCTCCGGCCAGGCCGTAGACCGTAGCCGTTATCGCGGCCACCACCGAAAAAACAACAATCCATCGATAGATCATATTGTAATGTCATCTAACAGCTGTTTTATCCGTCTGTTTATGTTTAGCACTCTCTCTGTTTCAGCCTCCCTGTCCCCCCCCTGTTCCGTCCGGGTTTTCAGGTCTTCTGCTGTGCGTTTCATCTCCCGGATTTCAGATTGCAGTGCTCGGACTCTCTCCCTGTAGCTGCCGGTCATTTCATTGAGCGACTCTGCAAACGGATGAATGACGTCCCTGTCCCTGAATTTTACCCGCGTAGACAGGAGGCCTTCTCCTATTGACTTGGCCGAGGTCTTTATCCTGAACAGAGGACCTGCTATCCTGTGTGTATAAAAAATAACGAGGGCCATCAGAGCGGTGATAACGAGGAGCGAAAAAATTCCGCTTACTGTTACTGTCTTCAGGATGAGCGTTGATCTTATCTGTGTGATAATCGAGAGAATTGCGCTGTAATGTGTATCAAGGGGCCTGTACATGTCGAGGGACAGGAGTATGGCTGATACGGCTATGCCCAATACAAAGATACCCAGTGCCGAGAGCACTAACCCCGGCAGGTAATTTTTCTGAATTATCGGTTCCTGTTTCAAAAGAGATAATCCTTATTTTGTTATTTCCGCTTCTTCTATTAATACCTTGTACAGGTATCCGGCCCCCAGGTTTACGTTTCTCTTTAATATGCCGGTGACTATTACAATATCCCCTATATCAGCAGTCCCGGACGTTGTTGCCGAGAGCTTGTTGTCGGGAGGGGTCCCTGTGCCGTCCTGAAGCGTGATCCAGTTCTTTTGCAGGATGTTTTTGCTGATCTTCACGACCTTTGCCCTTACCGTGACCTTCCGGTCCTGCAGCTTTTCGGCCTCTGCAAATATCTCTTCTATGTTCCAGCCGTCTGCGGCCTTCTGAATTTCGCCCTTTGTCGGAGGAGTTAAATTCATTGCTTTTTCCTGCTTGACGAGCTTCGAGTGATAGCTGTCTGCGGGTATCTCCTCAAAGTTCTTGAGCGGCATGGCGTTTACGTTGTTGATTTTTGTAATAAAGAGTATTTTTTCGAAGGTCCTGTCAAGGGCCTTGCTCCTGAAGTCAGTCATTTCCACCCCGCCTGAGTACCGCACCCTGTCTCCCACCTCAACCTTGCCGCCTATGAACGCGGGCAGCGTGGCGACCCATACTTCTTTTCCGTTTTCTTCGAGCTTCAGGTAAATGTATTTGCCGCCGGTCCTTGATTCTTTTATGGTGCCGATATGCTGCTTTTCCTCCTGTTTCGAGGCATGCTCTGCCTGGGGTAAGTCAGGCGCTGCTGCTGACAGCCATGCCGGTATTATTAATAATATTACTGAAATTGCGATCATGATGCTCTTCATTATCTTTTCTCCTCTGTCTCTTTTTTTATGAACTTGCCGGCCACACCTACGGATAAACCGCTGGGTTATGATTATAACCATGGCATTTTAAAAAACATTGCCCGCTGAATGTCCCGAGGTCTTCAAACTTCAAGAGTCCTGCATTGTTTGGCTGAACAATTGATATATCAAAATTTATAAGGTGTCTGTTATTTAAGGGTGTCCCCTGCGTGCTGCTGACTCCGTGGGGATCGTGGCATGCGGAACAGGGGGCTCCTCCACCCATCTTGCCGCTCAGGTGACCGCTATGGCCGCCGCGCCTGCCCATTCCTGAACTCTGAAAACTCGCATCATTAAGAATGCTGTTTCTGTCATGGCATTTATAGCATAATGCATAGTTGTATGAACTCTCGATAGTGAAATCCTGTGTTGAATAGTTGAGCTCAAGAAGAAAGGGGTTAATAGACCCGTGCGGCCCGCGTGATCCTGTGGGATCATCATTGTTGTGGCAGTCCGTGCAGAAGATAATGCTCGATGTTGTATAGGGCGGCAGCAGGCTGGGCACATTCGGGTTTACTCCGGCTGCCTCAACCGGATGATATGAAGGACTCGAAACATCAAACTCAAGCCTTGTGTTGAGCTGCAGCAGCTGTCTGTCTATCTGCACTACTGATATCACATTGTTGTCCGCGTGGCACTTGTAGCATATCTCATACTGGTTCGCGGAAGCGGCGAGTCCTGTGCCTGAGGAACTGATACCGCTGACCCCGTCCAGCGGGCCTGAAACCTGGGGCGGTCCGGGTGATGTGCCATTATTGGACCAGTGCGGATTATGACAGTCCGCGCACTCGACATGCGCCGGGACATTTCCCGTTACAAAGTTTTCCGCGGCATCATGCAGACCGGTATAGTCCTGTACGGCATGCACATACGGTTTTGTTATTTCCTGTTCAATATTTTTCAGCGCTACATTGCCGTTATGACACGCAAGGCAATTGTCTTCCTCAAAGGCATAGTTCAAAAGCCTCTCATGTCCTCCGGCCGTATGGGGCCTGTGACAGTTCTCACATCCGTTTTCTGCCACAGTGGTGAACCATGTATGGGGCCAGGGGTCGGGAGCTGCCCCGTTCCATGTTGCACCGGACAGAGAATGTGATGTTACCGACCAACCGTTTTTTTTGTGGCATGATTTGCAGAGCTGCGAGTAACTGTTTGTCAGGACAAGGAACCTGCCGTATTTATTTATATGAGGGTCATGGCATGCCGTACACTGCATTTCCCCGCTGTTGTCCAGCTGAATTTCCGGAGGCAGGGAAGAAGGATATCTCAGTTCCCCGTTACTGCCGGCGAGACTATTGTTATACACAAAGGAGACCGGATGATCATCTGAAAGGTTGGTCCCCAGCTTCGAGCGCCCTGCCGGCATAAAACGGATCCCCCCTGCAAATGGAATTTCAAATGGTTCGGAAACCAGCGACCCGAGGGCGATTGTCCCGTCATGACAGCTCAGGCAGAGCTTGGATGCGCCTGTGGGCTGTCCCACGCTGGCATAGAGTGTGGAACTCTGATACGGCGTATAGTTGGCGGTCGAATCCGCACGGTTCCATAGAGGAGGGGTGTCCCTCCGTGCCCTGTGGGGCGCATGACAGAAAATGCAGATCCTGTCCTCTGTTGTTGATTTGATCGTGCCCGGTCCGCTCACGGAAAGATTGTGTTTTGTGGACTGGATACCCGTGCCAGGCGCTGCGGGTGGTGGAGGAGGTCCAGTCGGAGGCGGAGGAGGCGGAGGCGGAGTCTGGGCAGTTGCCGGGTAAGATGATAATGATATGGCAATGATTCCGGCAAAAATACTTATCAGAATTTTTTTGAATATGTCTGTCATCATTTTAAGCCTGTAATAAAATTATGCGAATAAATGATCATGTTATATTATTATATAATTTAATACGCAAATTTGGTGCCATAAAAGCCCTGATGCATTAAAATTCATCTTCCTTTAAATATTTAAAGACCTGTACACGGTGATTATAGGAATCTGCAACATAAATCCTGTCTTCCGCATCTATAAATATCCCGGACGGCAGCCAGAATTCTCCATAGCCGTTGCCCGGACTTCCAAAATCCATAAGCAGTTTCCCCTGCCTGTCAAAGATCTGAATATTGTCAAAAAGGGCGTCAACAACATAGATGTTCCCGTCACTGTCAGCGGCAACTCCCCGCGGCCTTGAAAAGTAGCCGGGTCCGTTTCCGGCGCTGCCGAAAGCATTTATAAATTCTCCCTCCGGTGAAAGTACCTGGATCCTGAAATTAAGGGAGTCGGAAACGATAATGTTTCCTTCCCGGGTCGTAAAAATGTTGGTCGGTTTGTAAAAATATCCCTTGATATTTCCACGTCTGCCTATCACTCCCTTCACCCTGCGGCTCTCCACATCAAACCTCAGGACCTGGGAGCTTTCCGTATCTACTACAAGAAGCTCATTGGTCAGTGTGTTGAAGGTCAGTCCTGTGGGACGCTCGAGCAGTCCCCTGCCGAGTTCTCCAATGTATTTCTTTCCCCCTTTCTGAAACATCCTGATAACGGCATCCTTTGAGTCGGACACATACACATTGCCCTTATTGTCCAGGGCTATCCCGATAGGCGATGTCAGCAAGGTCCCGTCTTCAGGAAATGTATAGAAAGCGCTGCGTTTCCGGTCAAAGACATGAACAAGCCTTGTGAAATTGTCGACAACGTAGAGCCGCCCATCTCTGTCCGTTACAACCCCATACGGGGTTACCATGAATTTGGTCTCAACGCCCTTTATGAACCTGAAAAGTCTTGTCAGACCCTTTTCCTGTATATTCAGGTCAGCCGGCCGCGAAATTGAATTGACAAGGCGTATCCTCGGTATTTCAGGCGGTCTTGGCCATATAATATCCGGGGGGGGCTTTCTCGTCTCCACAATCTCTTTGAAACAGGCATAATTACCTGTAACGAGAAGAAGAATCAGGGCTATCAGAAAATATTTCATCAACGACTTCATAGTCTTACCCAATGTGGTCTCCAGTATCCAGAGGACATGTTTTCAGCCTGATCATTTTCAGAACAGTTCCCTCTTGATTTTAATCATAAAAATATGATTTATAAAAGTTTCTCTGGATGATAAATTTTTTTCATTTGAGTATGTATAATTAACAAACCCATTGTAGATGTTATATTTCCATTCAAAGATAGATGAGAACCCGGCATCCTGAGTTCTATTGACTACGCCCGATATTTTATTGAAAAATGTTTCAAAGCTGAGCATTCTCCGTGGAGACAGCTTCGTCTGCAGGTTTGCCTTGTAGTTCTGATATCTGTCTGTGTCATTTCCCTTGTCGAGTTCTTTGAAACGTGTTTCTCCCACACTTGCCATCAAATTAAGATGCATTGTCTTTGCAGGCCTGAAAAAGAGTATTTCCGAGACCTTCCAGCTTTCCAGCGGTGTCTGGGTTGATGATACATCCGCATATTCGAATGATGTCCTGCTCCATTTCCATTCGTAATCCAGTCTGACAGTGTGGCTGAGATATGCCCATAGGGAATCGGGTTCTATCCCCCTCAGAAATTTCTGTTTTGATCTCGAAAAACGATAAAACATCTTCAGGGACTTGAAGAGGTTCAGGGTGACTCCATATGACCTGTTAAAATA
>JAJRVB010000039.1 GCA_024277515.1 Nitrospirota bacterium
ACTCACCTCCGACAATGAGGAAGCGGAGATCCTCGTTGGCGAGAATGTACCCTTTATTTCTCAGAGAGAGCGTGATGCGACCACGACCGGCACTGTGCTTAATTCAATAGAGAGAACGGATGTCGGCATCAAACTCCGGATCACACCCCAGATCACAGAGGGCGATTACGTGAAGCTCAAAATATTTCAGGAAATATCAGCGGTAAAAGACGCGTCGGACGAGATCCTTACGAGCGTCGGACCCAGCACCACCAAACGTTCAACCAAGACATCCGTTGTGGTCAAAGACGGAAGCACGGTCGTCATCGGCGGACTTATGCAGGAGAGGGAAGAAGAAAATGTTTTTAAAATCCCTATACTGGGAGATATTCCCGTCCTTGAATGGCTTTTTAAATACAAAAGCGTCTCAATCAAGAAAACAAATCTGCTGATTTTCCTCTCTCCGCATGTGGTAAAGGAAACGCCCCTGCTGGCGGAATTATCGGTCAAAAAACATAAAGAGTTTGTGACACATGAAAAGTTTTACTATCGCAAAGAGCTCCTCGTTAAATTTATGGATGATGTTCCTGAAGAAAGGGCGCTCGAAATAATATCGCAGATGGAAGCTGTTGTCATCAAATATTTTGACAAAATAAATGTATATCGCATAAAACTCGGGGCTGACAAGAGTGTCGAGGAGTCTGTCCAGGAATTCTCTGCTCTTCCTGAAGTCCGTTATGCCGAGCCAAACTATAAAACAGGGATACGGGCTCTGCCTGATGATGCGGGCAGGGACAAGCCCGCACCGGTCATCGTCACTGATATGGAAAAAACAGGCGGACCTGCAGTAGAAGATCATTCCTCATCAGCAACACCTGAAGATGCATCCGTCAAGGGGGGACCGCCTCCTGAACAGGGCAGCAGTGATCCTGCTTCAGAAATAATGCCCGCGCCGGTAACAGGCAAGGCACCGGCCCTGATGCAATATTTTGTTCAGATCGGTGCCTGGATCAATGCTGAAACTGCGCTCGATACGATGGAAAGACTCAGGATTCACTATCCTGATATATATGTGATTAAGGACGGCAAGTTTAATAAAGTCCGCATACCAGGGACAGAAAGCAAAAAGCAGAACGCTCGGCTCATGAAAGAACTAAAGGAGAAGTTTTACCTGAAGCCCATCCTTGTTAAGAAACAATAAACCGGACGGGTGTTCCGGATTACCATGGAAACTGTTGACAATATTAAAGATGATGAAATAGAGTTTTCACTCCTCGAAAGAATTCCTCTGTCCTATGCAAAAGGGAATGTTTTCCTGCCGTTGAGAAGAGAGGAAGATGAGCTGTTCGGGGCCGTTGCCGACAGCCGCGGCATCTATGCCCTCAGGGACCTTGCATTACGTCTGAAACTTAAACCTCGTCCTGTCCGGGCGGATGAACAGGTCATAATCGACGCAATCAACCGCATATACAGCCGTACCAGCCGTGTAGACGAAGTCATGGATGACATCAGTGGCGAGGACCTTTCGCTGATAGCGACTGAATTTGAATCACCCACAGACATGCTTGAGCTCACTGAAGAGGCGCCCATCATACGACTGTTAAACGCCCTTTTAATGGAGGCTGCAAAAGAGAAAGCGAGTGATATCCATATAGAACCATACGAAAAAAGCGTTG
This sequence comes from Nitrospirota bacterium, assembly GCA_024277515.1. Classification (GTDB taxonomy): domain Bacteria; phylum Nitrospirota; class Thermodesulfovibrionia; order UBA6902; family UBA6902; genus JAJRVB01. Next base: position 1,656 of record JAJRVB010000039.1, read on the forward strand.
ACGTGAGGTTCAGGGTTGACGGTATTCTGAGCAAGGTATTGAGCCCGCCCAAAATTATTCATGACGCCCTAATATCGAGGATCAAGATAGTTGCGGGACTGGACATCGCTGAGAAGAGGCTTCCTCAGGATGGTCGTATACAGCTGCTTGTGGGCGGCAAAAACATTGATATCAGGGTCTCAATCATTCCGACCGCCCTGGGAGAAAGGGCGGTCCTGAGACTGCTGGACAGACAGTCCGGCATGCTGGGACTCGAAAAGCTCGGACTCGCTGATTCACTTCTGGACTCTCTTAAGACCGCTCTTGCAAGACAGAACGGGATTATACTCGTGACAGGTCCGACCGGATCAGGGAAAACCACAACACTGTACGCCTCGCTTCTCAGGCTCAATACGGAAGACAGAAACATAATCACGGTAGAAGACCCTGTGGAATATCAGTTAAGCGGCATAGGTCAGATGCAGGTAAATCCCAAAATAGGCCTCACCTTTGCGGCCGGCCTGAGGTCCATACTGAGGCAGGACCCCGACATCATGATGGTCGGGGAAGTCAGAGATCTTGAGACAGCGGAAATCGCGGTGCATGCCTCACTCACCGGGCACCTGGTACTAAGCACCCTTCATACCAATGACGCGCCGGGCGCAGCTACACGTCTCATCGATATGGGGATAGAGCCGTTTCTTGTCGCATCTTCCCTTGTGTGTGTACTGGCACAGCGGCTTGTAAGAGTAATATGTCCCCTTTGCAGGGAATCATATACCCCGTCATCGGAAGAGTTGTCATATCTCGGAATAGATCCTCCTCCCTCTGAGCTTTACCGCGGAAAAGGCTGCACCAAATGCCTGGGCAAGGGATATTCGGGCAGGACAGGGATCTATGAACTGCTTGAGATCACTCCGGACATCAGGACAATGATCGCGGAGCGGAAAGACGCCCAGGCCATCAGGACTACCGCATTAAGTTCAGGCTTCAGGCCCCTGCAGAAAAACGCGGCGGATAAAATTATCCGGGGCATTACAACCGTAGAAGAAGTGGTACGAGTAACCATGAAAGACGCGGAGGAATGAGGGACCAGGGATGCCTATTTTTAAATACCGGGGATATGATCAAAAAGGTGTTACGAGCGAAGGAGTTATCGAAGCTGACGGACAGAAAGACGCCGCCCTGAAAATCAGGACAAAAGGCATCTTTCCAAAGGAAATTTCAGAGGCCTTTACGTCCCGGAAAAAATCCCTCTTCCACGCATATTCCGCACTCGAACTCGCCAATATAACAAGGAGGCTTGCAATCCTGCTCTCCTCGGGGGTGACCCTTATTGAGGCCCTTGGCGCCTTATCCAATGAGCAAAAGGGAGACTGGAAAAACGTACTGATAGATATTAAAGACAGACTGTCCGGAGGCACTTCGTTTGTGCGGGCGCTGCATGAACATCCCGACATCTTTCCTGATTTTTATTGCGGAATGATCGCCGCAGGAGAAAGCAGCGGTAAACTGCCCGACGTCCTTGTTAAACTCTCTGATTATCTTGAAAGCGAAATCAATATAAAAAACAAGATCAAAACAGCGCTCGTGTACCCGGCATTTATGGCATGTGTAAGCGTTGCGATCGTACTCTTTCTGTTTACCTTTGTCATCCCGAAAATCACGAAGATATTTGAAGAGTCGGCAGCCGCCCTGCCCTTTATCACGTTAATCATCATCTGGACCAGCAATACATTAAAGCAGTTCTGGTGGCTGCTGATCGCCCTGCTCGCTGCGGCTGCGCTTATATTCAAAAAGCTTAAGCGGACTAAACGTGAGTTTATCGACGGGTTATTCCTGAAAGAACCTTCGGGTATAATGATGAGCCTGTACATGCTCCGATTTTCGATGACAATGGGTTTTCTCCTGTCCGGGGGACTCCCTATTCTTCCGGCAATGAAACTCACCTCAAAGGTTACGGGGAACGCTGTTCTCGAAAACAGGATTGTGTCGGCTGAAAATCTGGTCTCACAGGGGTCTAAACTCTCGACCAGCCTTGAAGGGTTTCCCCCCACTCTCATCCAGATCATCTCAACCGGTGAGCAGACAGGAAGGCTGCCCGAGGTACTGCAAAAAACAGCCGATTCCTATGAATCCGAGTTTGACAGAAAGCTGCAGAGGCTGATAAGTATCCTGGAGCCGGCGCTTATCCTGATCATGGGACTGGTTGTCGGAATAATCGTCGTCTCGGTGCTCCTGCCTATTTTTGAATTAAATCAGATTATGAAGTAGTACATTAACCATGAGAACAAGGCACAAATGTGTAACTAATCAGCTATTGGCAATATGAGATCAAATATAAAAAATAAAGAATCAAAATTATTGAATGGTTTTATCATATAAATAATTTTCCTTAATTTTGATCTTTGGTCTTTGAGTTTTACATTTCCATGTCTGGATGTGTAATTGAAATTGTTACCCCAAATGCATCTCAAACCGCCCTCTGCATCATGCATCCAGTCCCTGGCCGAACCCGTCAAAATTATCAAGAAAAATGGGGAAGGGTTCATTGGGACAGAGAGAGTAAAGTTTTTTCACAAACTCCACAACATACAGGGCGCTCCTATGTTTCAAATGAGCGTCATTGTCTGAAAAAATAATGAAATGTATAAAGCTTGTGGGGTCCTTTTTCAACTGAAGTGATTTGTAAAGAAGCGTACCGGGCTCATTTTCCCTCACTTTCGATATGAGTTCCTTAATAATAATCTTGGCCTCATCCAGCACATCTTCCTTGACCTGAAAAGGTATCATTACATATTCTTTCATTTTATTTTTCCTCAGCAAGCATAAAATATCTCACCTAATGACCTGTTTCAGACTTCTTGACTGCCTTTCCCTTGGTCTTTTTCGGTGATTTATATACAAACCAGTCTTCTTTGGTTATTTCATGAAAATAGTCCGCCTCATCAATTAATATCCTGGCGGCTGTTTTTCTTACTGCGGCGATTTCCACCCTTACCCCTTCCCCTTTCAGATGAACAACCAGGTCCACAAAATCCGAATCCCCCGACATGATGATAATGGTGTCAACCTTTGAAGCGAGCTGCGTTGCCTTGATGGAAAGTGGAATATCAGCGGATTTATGACAGGTAATAACGGAGCCATAATAGTTTTCATGTAATCTGCCGGCAAATTTCGACGATATGGACCTGCCTTCCCTGAAATAAAGCAGCCTGTTCAATCCCCTGTCATTCAGTAATTTCGGGATCAACTTGTCAAAATTGATCATCGCGTTCGTTGTATTGGAGAGTTTATGGATACTTCGTTCAATATTGTTCCCATCGCACAATATAGCTACCGATTGATTAATTAAAATATTTTCCATAATTATTTATTTAACTGCAACCGCAATTCCAGAATGATTGTGCGTCATCAGCAGGTACTACTATAAATCAGACTACGGGAGTAGTCAAGCTATCCGGTATCCGGATTATTTCTTTGCATCTCTCGCATCTCTTATTTTTTCGAGCAATTCCCTGAATTGGCTGTCAGCATAGGCGAGCCCGTATTTATTATCTCTTGTGATCCCCACCCGCCTCCAGCCCTTTGCTATTTCATAAATCCTCATTCTCAGCATATCGAGGCTTCCGTCCCCGCCTTTATCGAGATATTCAATGCGCTTGAAGTATGACGGGAGTTCGTCCCTGGTAACGATAACAACATGGTCCTCTCCTCCGGCCTTTTTCACGCTGAAGCAGGCAACGTGCCGCCCATTAATTTCACCTTCCCATATTTTTTTGTCGTCAGGGCCGGCGAATTTCGGAGGAGGCACTATAATGTTATGTTCTGGATGACCGGAATCATCCGCATTGACCACCGGGCATATCAGGCTCATGCCCAGTAAAATTAGTGATATGGCTGATGTGAGGACTACCGTTGCCAACTTCATTGCCTGCTCCCGGTAAAGATATGCTTCTGCTAAAAGTATAACAGGCGGGGAGAAACCCTTCCAATAAAAAAAATCTATACAATCATCAGAACTTAACGGCTTTTTTGAGCAGGCTTTCTATGATCCGAATTCTCTGTCTATTGCGTTCTTGATCTCGTTTATTGATTTGCCTTCCTTGTGAAGCTGGGCGACCCTAAAGGCCTCCTGTTGACAGAGCGGTCAACCAGCTCCGTGTTTGCTGGTAAAACAGCTCAGCAGGGACATGTGATTAAAGGGCGGCTGATCGCAGAAACAGTAGCAGAACACCTCATTTAACACCTCAGGGATCCTCCTGGCTGCAGCATATGCCAGGCGGGTCTGTCCTGTAAACATTGAGGGGTCAAGGACCGTCTTTGTTTCCTTTCCTGGTAAATTAAAGGATTTCCCGGTCTCCTTCTCACTGCCTGAAAACGGGATGTTACCGGATATAGCGAGGGCGGCTATAATAACGGCAGCCGCTGCCACTGTCCATAAAACCGGGCTGCTTTTTTTCTGCGTCCCGCTTCCTTTTATAGCTTTTCCTTTTTTCCCCATATAACACCTCCATATTAATATATCGACCTGATCCTGCCTGTGCTGCGGTCAAAAATGATCACGTCAATAACTTTGTCCTTATCCTTTATCTTGGCCCTTATAAAGCGTCCCCTCTTCTTCTCAAGTTCAACTCCCAGACCTTTTTTATAATAATATTCCAGCATGGCCTTCTTTGCATCCTCATGACTCATGGTTTTTTCACAATTGCCGTATTTTGTACACCGGGGGCAGAAATCCCCATAAGGGGTCACAGGCTTTTTGTGCTGCCATGCGTGCACTTCCTGAAAGAGGACGGGTTGCATCAGTATAATGACAAAAATAACAGACATGTATTTCATCTTTGCACCTGGTCTTAGAATAGCTGTTAAAAGTGAAGAAAATATGAATACAGCTCAAAACCTGAGCGTAAATTTTGCGCCTTTATTTATAGTGCTCTCAACCTCCACCAGTCCTCCCATGACTTCAGTAAGTTCCTTTACAATAGCAAGCCCCAGTCCCTTGCCGCCGGAATGTTCACTCTTGTAAAATCTTTCAAATACCTTCCGGAGTTTACTCTGCTCAATCCCCTCTCCGGTATCTTCAACTGTTATGTAAAAACCGTTTTCAGACCCGGGCGGTCCGCCCCCCCACTTTATGGTTATGCCGCCGGAACCGGTAAATTTACATGCATTTGTCAGCAGGTTTTTTAAAATAATATGGAGTTTTTCGGGATATGTCCTGATAAGGACCGCCTTCCCGTGCGTTTTCACATATAGGCCTTTCCCCTGAATAATGTTTTTCATACTTTCAACAATATTTTCTATAAATTCCTTAAGATTGATTTCTTCCTCATTTCCCTTTTTGAAAAAACCGGCCTCTGCCTGTGTTATGTCCTCAATGCCTTCCACCAGCGAGATGATCCTCTGTATTTCGGAATTGATATTTTTTATGACGGTGTTGGGATCGGATATGATACCGTCTTCAATCGCCTCAAGGTTACCCTTTATCACGGTCAGAGGGGTCCTTAATTCATGGGCGATGTTTGAGGTCAGGTGCTTTCTTAATGAGTCCTCTCTCTGCAGGGCTTCTGCCATGTAATTAAATGTCTCTGTCAGCCTGTCGATTTCATCTCTTATGTTTTTATACCGCTTCGGTTCACGCACCGTAAAATCCCCTTTTGCAATTTTTTCTGCCGACCTTGTTAAACGCCTGATGGGATTTGAAAGAAATGCCGTAAACAAAACAGCCAGCAGCAAAGCGCCTCCGCCTGCAATGAGAAAAGAGATAATGAGAAACTCCCTGCCCCTTTCCCTGAATATTTCTTCTCTCATGGGGATGAGTCCAAGTCTTTCAATCGGCCTTACGAATAACTTGCCGATTTCTTCTCCCTTGACATACAGGGGATACCAGGTGAACTCTCCGATTCCGGAAGGCAGTTTTAAAAGGGAGTTCATCCTGTCCAGCATGTTGGGATTCATTTCCGAATAGACATCTCCGGATGAATGAATTTTCCTGCCCGACCCGTCCTCAACATACACTTCATGCCCGAGCATCAGCCCCCAGTGAAGCGCCTCGCTCAGCATAGACAGGTCCCATTTTCCGTGCTTGTAGCTGCCCTCAACGGAAGCCATGATCCAGTAGATACGGTCCTCTTCCGTCCCGCTGATAAAGTCGTTAAAATCCTTGATAATAAGGTATTCGAATGCTACATTTGAAAGAAGCGCAAGAAAAATGATAAAAATAAATGCCAGAAATAGTTTAGTCCTCATCAGGCAGACCGGTAAACTTATACCCTATACCGTATACTGTTTTGAGATAAGACGGCTTTTTCTGGTTTTCCTCTATCTTGTGCCGGATATTCTTGATATGCGCATCAATCGTCCGGTCATATCCATCAAAATCATAACCGAGAATTACATTCACAAGCTGGAGCCGGGTAAAGACCTGTCCGGGCCGCTCGGCAAGGCACTGCAGCAGCTTGAACTCTGTGGGCGTCAGGACGAGGGGCCGTCCATTTTTCCGCACTTCAAAACGTGTTGAATCCAGCACAAGGTCACCATTGTTAAAACTGAGGAGGTCTTTTGGTCCCTTGACCCTCCTTAACAGGGCCTTCACGCGCGCAACGAGTTCCCTCGGGCTGAATGGCTTCACCACATAGTCATCAGCCCCGATGCCAAGGCCCTTTATGCGGTCTTCTTCCCCGCTCTTTGCAGTCAGCATGATAATCGGCACTTCAGAGTCTTCACGGACCGCCTGACAGATATCTTCACCAGCCATATCCGGCAGCATAAGGTCAAGTATAATAAGGTCAAACCCCTCTTTCATAGATGATATCGCCTTTTCGCCGGTATTCGCGATTGTCACTGTAAACCGCTCTTTCTCAAGATATGCCTTTACCAGCTCCGCGATCTTTTCTTCATCTTCGACTATGAGTATTTTTGTACTGCTCATACTCAAAATAATACCACAAACAATGTGAATTATTTATGAAAAATGTGTCTGGCATTGCATGTTGCCAATAAGAAAGAAAAATGCTAATCTTCTAAAACCATGGGTATCAGGAAAAATCTTGAGAATATTCACAGGAGAATAGCAGGAGCAGCGGAAAGGTCCGGCAGGGGAGCTTCTGATATTACACTGGTCGCCGTATCAAAGACCATGCCTATTGACAGAGTGATTGAGGCAGTAAAAGCCGGAGTCATGGTGCTGGGCGAAAACAGGGTCCAGGAAGCAGGTGAGAAGATTTCAGATTTCAAATCTCAGATTTCAGATTACGAGGTTGAGTGGCACCTGATCGGGAACCTCCAGAAAAACAAGGCAAAAAATGCAGTCCGGTTATTCGACCTTATACACTCGGTTGATTCGCTGTCACTTGCCGAAACCCTGAACAGATTAGCGGGTGAAATGAGCAAAACGCAGAGGGTCCTTGTCCAGGTAAAGCTCTCTGATGAACCGGCAAAACACGGTGTTTCGGAAGATGACTGTCTGCGGCTGCTGGATAGTGTGGCCGGGATGCCGAACCTGCAGCTTGAAGGCCTGATGACCATACCTCCTTTTTTTGATGACCCGGAAGACACTCGGGATTACTTCCGGAAACTCCGGCTCATGGCGGACCATGCGGTAGCAGAAGGACACCTTATCAAGGAACTTTCTATGGGTATGTCCAATGATTTCGAGATCGCCATAGAAGAAGGATCGACAATGGTCAGGGTCGGCACAGCAATCTTTGGACAGAGAAATTATGCATAGCAGCAAGCAATTATAGATCAAATATTAAACATAAAAGATCAAAATTAGGGAAGGG
>JAJRVB010000040.1 GCA_024277515.1 Nitrospirota bacterium
GAACCTGACGGTCTTGATTCACCATCAATATCATCCGCAGGGGCATAGGCCGCGCTCGCCTGGTCAATCACCGGCGAACCGGACTGGATATGATAGTTGTCCGTCGTCGGATTGACAAAAAGAGGGTCCGTGTTAAGCATTGTTCCGGAGCCTGACAGTCGTTTACCGCCTGCATATGTTGGATATGCAAGGTTTGCATCAGAATCGCTGATGGTCAGGTAGTACTGTGGTCCGCCGCAGGCCTTATAGAAATTTGCTCCTGAAGATGATGCTGTATTGCCCCAGAATATGCTGTTTCTGATAGTGGTGGAGCCTGACGCGCAGGTATACATAACACCGCCGTTCGTGGCCGTGTTGTCGGCAAACGTAGAGTTAACGATACTGACAGCCGGCCCGTTGTTCGTCCTGATAACACCGCCGTTTGTTCCCTGGTTGCCGGTAAAGATCGAGTTTTCAAGCGTAAAGTCAGACCCATTGCTATAGATCGCCCCGGCCTCACCAGTGGCCGTGTTGTCCCTGATTACGCTCCTGGTGATGGTAACAGTAGCACTAGTATTCAGGTACATTGCGCCTCCGGTCAATGCCTGATTTCCGTATATGCTGGAGTTTTCAATGGTAAGTACCGCAGCATTCAGACTGATAGCACCGCCATTACCGGTAGTTGTATTGTCTCTGAGAATAGAGCTGGTAATGTTTACCGCAGCCCCGCCACCTGCATAGAGGGCAGGGCCATCGGAAGAACCGTTATGTGAGTGGATTTCGCTGTTGGAAATATTAACATCATCAAATGAATGAATTACATGAATACCCCTGACGCTGTTGTTATAGATCTCTACATTATTAATTTCCGCCGGCACATCATCACCATCATTGATATAAATACCGTAAGAATTGCCGTAGACCTTGCTGTTTCTTATGGTTTGGGTAGTAGCATCATTACGGTTTATCCAGAATCCACTTCCGGCAGTCGCGCCGGTAATTGAAAAACCATCAACGACCAGGTTGCTGCTGTCCTGCGCCACGATTGTATGATTCGTACTGGAACTGGATATAACAGTGAGATCCGCGCCGCAGACCGAGCGAATAGTGCGATTGTCCTTGTCGTACAGGATTAAATTTTCCGTATAAGTGGCCGCGCTGAAATCATCATTCGGATAGACAAGGATATTGCCGCTCACTGAATTTGCAGCAGTAATTATTGAAGTGTAATCATAAGTCAGGGCACTGCCTGCCGGTCTCACCGTCACGCCGGTCAGAAGCGTTACGGTACTGCCGGATGCAGGGCTGCCTGAAGCTGTATCTGTCCCGTCCGATGCATAAAATCTGTAATTGAGAGTACCGTCTCCGGCATAAGACAGCACCTTTGTCAGTTTATAATACTTGCCGTCACTATAATCCGTGTCACTACCATCTGTTTCGGTCAGGTCAAACTTCTCATCTGCCTGATATGTTGCATCGTCATCCTCATCTATCCATACCTGCATGTTCGCCGGAGGCTCATTGTCATCGTCAGTATATTCCACCCGGAATTCAAACTCCGCGCTGGATGCCCCGGTCCCGGGGCGTACACCCTCAGTGTGGCAGCTGCCCGCGTACCAGCCAAGAACCGGCGCATTGTTAGCGGTCGGCGTTACGGTAACCGTCATGCCGGAGACCGGAGCGCCTGTGGCATCATCCGACCCGTCCGATGCATAAAACCTGTAATTAAGGACACTGTCACCGGCTGATGAAAGTGATAATGTATGAGAATAACGCTTTCCATCCGTGTAAGTTGAATCTCCGGGGTCACTCCCGGTCATTCCATATTTTTCACCTGTCTCATACAGAGCGTTGTCGTTTTCATCTATCCAGACCTGTATTGATGAAGGGGCCTTGTTGTCCCCATCCGTGTAATCAACCCTGAATGTAAAACTGCTGCCACTTGCCGCGCTTTCAGGATCAACACCGTCCACCGTATAATTGGTCTCTCCGGTCCACGCAAGGGTCGGGACACGATTAATTATCGTAACCGTGCCGTCTGATGCCGGGGCACCTGCTGCATTGTCAGTCCCGTCCGATGCAACGAACCTGTAATTCAGGATTCCGTCTCCGGCATAGTTGATGTTTATATCTTTCACGTATCGTTTCCCGTCAGTATAAACAGTATCACCTCCATCAGCAGCGGTCATATCAAATTTTTCCCCGGATGAATATGTACCGCTGTCATCCCGGTCCACCCATACCTGCATGACTGCAGGGGCTTCATTATCCGGGTCTGCATAATCGACCCTGAATGTAAACGTGCTGCCGCCCGTAGCGCTGTCAGGGTCAACACCGTCACCTGTATAATTTGTCTCTCCTGTCCAGGCTAATGAAGGATCATTATTGGTTACAGTGACAGTGCTGCCGGATATCGGACTGCCCGTTGCATCGGCAGTGCCGTCAGACGCATAGAAACGGTAACTGAGTATATTGTCTCCTGCCTTCTCAATCGTCAGGGTCCTGGTGTAGAGTTCACCGTTTGTATAGTCGCCGTCACCGCCGGTTATGGACATATTATATTTCTCACCGGACTCATACGTTCCGCTGTCGTCTTCATCAACCCATACCTGGATTGGGGAAGGGGCTTCATTATCCGCATCCGTATAATTAATCCTGAACTCAAAACCGCTTCCGCCCGCAGCGCTGTCAGGGTCCGCTCCGTCGGATGTATAGTTTGCTTCACCTGTCCACGCAAGGACCGGAATATTGTTGGGATTTGTAATGGTTACTGAACTGCCGGATACCGGATCACCCGTTGCATCAGCAGCGCCGTCAGCAGCATGGAACCTGTAGTTATAAACACCGTCTCCTGTATATGCAAGTGCAAGGGTTTTTGTGTAACGTTTACCGTCAGTGTATGTTATGTCGCCTCCATCGCTCCCGGTCATGTCGTGCTTCTCATCTACTTCGTAGATGCCGCTGTCATCTTCATCTACCCAGACCTGGATGGTTGAAGGAGGGTTATTGTCGGAATCGGTAAAATCAATACGGAATTCGAAACTGCTCCCTCCACCCCCGCTGTCCGGATTCACACCATCGCTTACATAGCCTGCTTCTCCTGTCCAGGCGAGTGTCGGGGCATTATTTGTGACAGTTACCGTGCTGTCGGATGTGGGCGGGCCTGCGGCATCATCCGTTCCGTCCGATGCATAAAAAAGATAAGTCATTACACCATTTCCGGCATAGGACAGTGTCAGTGTCCTGGTATATAGCTTGCCATCCGTATAATCCGTGTCTCCACCGTCTGCACCGGTCATATCAAATTTCTCATCAGCTTCATAGGCGCCGTTGTCGTCTTCATCCACCCAGACCTGGATAGTGCCGGGAGCATTATTGTCAGTATCCGTATAATTGACTCTGAATTCAAAGCTGCTGTTGTGTACATCCATATCAGGATTTACACCATCGCCTGCATAGCCGGACTGTCCTGTCCATGCAAGGGCGGGGGCATTGTTTGTGATGTTCACGGCGCTGCCGGAGGCCGGTGCTCCGGAAGCGTATTCCGTACCGTCGGATGCATAAAACCTGTAATTAAGAGTTCCGTCTCCTGCATAGGATATTGCAAGGGTCTTTGTGTAGCTTTCACCATTTGTATAATCGCTGTCACCGCCGCTTACGGTCATGTCGTATTTTTCATCCGTCTGATATGAGCCGTCGTCATCTTCATCCAGCCAGACCTGTATGACCGAGGGCGCGTCATTGTCTGCATCAGTATATTCCACCCTGAATTCAAAACTGCTCCCGCCCGCAGCGCTGTCCGGATTTACCCCGTCGGTTGTATAGTTGGTCTGTCCCGTCCATGACAGCACCGGCAAATTATTGGCAGGCACATACTCATCAGCGCCCATATCGTCTCCTGATCCCCGTGGCCTTGCATCACCGTCTATGTCGTCGGCAGGGGCGTAAGCTGCGCCCGCCTGATCGATTACCGGTGAACCGTACTGGATATGATAGTTGTCTGCTGCCGCATTTACAAAGATCGGGTCCTCAGCCGGTGTGATATTATTGCCGACAACAGGCGTGCCATTGACGAAATTGCCTCCGGATGTGCTCAGATCAGAGTCAGTAATGGTTAAAAAGCCGTTGTAGAGGCCGCAGGCCTTATGCGCGATATTCCCTGATACGGCTGCTGTATTATTCCAGAAGATACTGTTTCTCACTGTTGTAGATCCGACGGCGCATATATAAAAGACACCGCCTTGCTCTGCTGTGTTGTCTGCAAACGTAGAGTTAACAATACTGACAGCCGGCCCGTTGTTCGTCCTGATTACACCGCCGCTGGACCCCTGGTTGTCGGCGAATATAGTGTTCTCTATAGTCAGGTTGCCCGCGTTCGTATAAATCGCACCGCCTTCACCCGTAGTTATGTTATCCCGTATAATCGATCTTGACAAGGTGACTGCAGAGCCGGTATTGAGATATATGGCAGCGCCGGAGCCGCTTACATTATTAGAGTAAATCTCGCTGTCTGAAATTCTGATGTCACTGGCATATCCATTTGGCAAATGTATGCCCCTGACAGAGTTGCTGTATATTTTAGTGTTTTCAATCTTTACCGGAGAGTAGTCGGCATCACCCGCGTAAATGCCGTATTCATTGCTGTAGATCCTGCTGTTCCTTATGGTAAAGGATGTACTGTCAATGCGGTTGATATAAACCCCGTATCCATTCGTCGCGCCTGTAATGGAAAAACCGTCGAATACTGCATTGGAAACATCCTGTACTGTTATTGTTGTGCCGCCGTCGTTGCTCAGAATGGTGGTCAGGTCAGCGCCGCAGGCTGACTTTATGGTAAGATCATGGCCGCTGCTCCATATCATGCTTACTTTTTCCGTATAGGTAGCAGCGCTGAAATCATCATTGGGATAGACAACGACATAGGTGCCGGTTTCAGTGTCGACTGCGGTATCAATTGAGGTGTAGTTGTAAGTGAAACTGCTGCCGGACGGCCTGACAGTAACGCCGTTCAGGACCGTTATCGTCGTGCCTGTTGCAGGACCACCAGTCGCAGTATCCGCTCCGTCATATCCAAAGAAGCGGTAGTCAAAAACCCCGTCACCTGCATATGCAATCTGTTTTGTCAGTTTATATATCTTGCCGTCGGAACAGTCCGTGTCCCCGGCATTATCCCCAGTCAGGTTAAATTTTTCGTCAGACTCATACGCACCGCTGTCATCTTCATCTATCCAGACCTGAATGTCGCTTGCCGCTGAAGGACATTGATTGTCCGCGTCAACATATTTCACCATGAACTCATACTCCGTACCGCCCGCCCCGGTTGACGGCCTTACACCTTCAGTCAGGCAGTCTGCCGCGTACCATTCAAGTGTCGGCGCATTGTTTGCGGACTGTGTTACAGCCACCGTATTATCGGATACGGGACCGCCCGTTGCATCTTCTATCCCCTCGGTTGCATGGAAACGGTAATTGTAGATGCCATCACCTGTAAAAGAAAGCGTTATTGTCTTTGTATATTTTTCACCGTTTGTAAAATCACCGTCACCGCCGCTTATGGTCATTGCATATTTTTCATCAGCTTCGTAAACACCGCTGTCATCTTCATCTACCCATGCCTGGATCAGAGCCGGGGCCTCATTGTCTGCGTCCGTATACATCACCCTGAACTCAAAACCCGTTCCATTACCTCCGGAGTTCGGATTAACCCCGTCGCTTATAAAGTATGTTTCGCCTGTCCAGGACAGGACAGGCGCATTGTTTGACACAGTGAGGGTGCTGTCAGATGTCGGATCACCGGCTGCAACCGAACCATCCGATGCATTAAAACGGTAATTTAATGCGTTGTCCCCTGCCTTGGATACAGCCAGGGTCCTTGTATAGATTTTGCCGTCGGTAAAATTGGTGTCACCGCCGTCAAGTTCGGTCAGGTTATATTTTTCACCCACATCATATGTTCCGCTGTCGTCCTCGTCCACCCAGACCTCAATTAATGTAGGTGCATCATTATTGGTATCGGTATATTTGATCCTGAATGCAAAATTACTCTCAGCCGGCGCGCTGTCAGGGTTGACGCCGTCAGATGTATAGTTTGCCTCTCCTGTCCAGTCGAGTGCAGGCGCCTGTGATACTTCCTGGTAAGGCGTTCTGGACTCGGGTGTGACATTATTATTGTTATGGCAGTGAGAACAGAGATTACCCGATGTCCCGGCCCTCCAGAGCGTGCCTGTGCTCGCGCTGAGCGGCAGGTCTTCAGGGTCCGGGGGATTTGTGCTGCTCCCGCTGTAACTCACAATATCGTCATTTCTGTACCAGATCATAAGACCCGGCTCCCTGCCTATAAGCTTGCCGTCACGGACCATGGCAAGCCGGGTTGAGCCATGAACATTATGGCAGATAACACATGTCATCCGGCTGGTGTATGATCCTCCGTAATTGTAGTCAGCAGGATACCGGAGATGATTAGAAGTGCTGAGATGGTAATTATGACGGTTTACGGAATTAGTGACGAGATTTGTATAAGCAGTACTTGAAGATGTAAACTTCTCCGCAGCGTTAGTGTCATGACACCCTGACTGAACGCAAAGACGGTATCTGGCCAGACTGTTGGAATTCATGCCGCTATTGGGCCATGGAATATCCATCGGCTCCTTACCGCCCACCTGCTGAAGCCTGTAACTGACGCGGTACTCTGTTGAATCGCATCCGTCACCGCAGTCAAATGTTCTCGCTGCTCCGTCAACGTGGGCCTCAGTTGAGAGATGGCAATCCAGGCATTCCTTCCCCGCACCTGAAGTTACACCTCCGCTCGAAGGGTACGCAGTGCCGGAAGAAAGCCCGTGACCTGTCTTGTAATATCCCCAGCCTGATCCGTAAATATATGATCCGTCTTCATCTCCTATTACATTCGGGGCGCTGATACCCTGTATCAGAGAAGGTGTTTCATCATGGCACGTTGCGCACCATTTCTCCTTCCCGGACTGCAGACTCCCGTCTGCCGCGTAAACCGGACTTACAGAACTGCCCGCGCTGCTCCAGTTGTTCTTTGCGCCAACAACCGAATCACTTACTCCATCATATGTACCTCCCGGACTGTGGCAGGCATCGCATACATCAGTCTCCGGCAAACTGTACTTCCCGTCTCCGTTTCCATCTGTTCCTGATTTAAAATAGGGGAAACCTCCGCCTTCATGACACCCTGTGCAGGCTATATTGGGACCCCGAAGGTCATCAGAATCATTTTCAGTGTGGGTTGAATGGCTTACATAACTTCCCTTGCCGCCGGTGAATCCTCCATAGCCGGGATCATGTCCGTGACATTCCTGGCAGTCGGTCCCGGAGCTCCCTCCGCCATGGGCAAATCCATATGTATGATTATGGCACTGTGTGCATCTACTGCCGCCTGCTCCGCCGACATTTGCGTGCAGCTGGTCGCTCCCTGTTCCATCATTCCTGAAGTGGGTTGTCATTGTGTGGCAGACTTCACATACTCCGTCATATGTCCCGTCTCCGTCTGCAAATGAGTTCGTACCCGTCTCCCTGAAAAACCTCACTATCCTGTTTCCGCTCTTTGTTGGTGTTGACGTTATCTCGCCCAGATCTATAAACTGATTAATCAGTTTGCCGTATATTATTGCAAACGTGTCCCCTCCGCCTGCCTTTGTTACATCCAGAGAGCCCTCTATCGTCAATGTATCACTCGTATTGCCTGTGATCTTGTATACATACCCGTCTTCAGAGACATTTGGTATCACCACCATGTCCTTATATGCATCCGTTGTCCAGCCCGCCCCGATCTCTGTCAATGTTGCTGCCGTTATACTTGTTGATATGCCGGAATAGATGTAACCCTCACTGCCATGTTCCTTCTGTCTCTGATAATGGGGATTGTGGCAGACCCTGCAATCTACGGTCCAGTCTCCATAGTCATTGTCTATCTGAAGACTGGAATGCGTCCTCACATATGGAGCGTCTATATCATTGTGACAGCTCCAGCAGATCGTATTAAACTGTGTATCGTCTATGTCCTGAGGCACATGATTCGTCCAGGGAGGCAGGAGTCCTGGTTCTGTCCCGTATATGAAATGACAGGAATCACACCCGATGTTGTTTCCCCCAAAATGAGGATAGTCCAATGCCTGCGAAAGCCCTGACAGAAAAAATACAAAAAAATTAAAGACTAATATCCATACAACATTCTTCCAGCAACACATGTTTTGCCTGAATCCCCTCTCATTCCTGACAAACTGGTTTAAATACTTACAATCCGAACTTTCCTACGGCAACATTTACACCGTATCTTGTATTCAGAACCTTAAAGCGTGCCTGCTCCAGGCCATTGGCATCAAATATCTTCACCACAGCCCTGTTCCTTGCCCCTGGCCCGGCACCCACCACTATCTCCGCTACCCCGTCATTATCCAGGTCACCGCTCCCCACATTCCCTCCATACCGCCTCGTTATGTCCGCCCTGAAACCTGTCATCAGTTCCCCGTTTCTCTCATACACCCTCACCTCATCACGCGCCCTCGGATGAGGCCCGGCCCCTGTTATTACCTCTTCACTCCCGTCTCCGTCCAGGTCTCCGCTCGCAATACTTACACTGTTGCCATACCGGTAATCCACGGTATATTCCCCTGATAATTCAACTCGCCAGTATCCCGCTCCGCCCGATGTGTCAACTTCCCATATCTTTATCACTCCCCTGTTTCCCCCTCCTGCTCCGGACGCTGTTATCAACTCATCTATCCCGTCTCCATCCAGATCACCTGCCGCTGCCCTGACCCCATACCCGGTCTCATACGCTATCACCTCTATCCCGCTCTCCACCATCCGCTTCACCCCGGCATCATACACATACACCTTTACCTCCGATGGATTCTCCGGCCCCTCTCCCGCTCCAGCCACAACTTCATACACCCCGTCTCCATTGAAATCCCCGCTCCCTACATTTACACCGTACATATACGAAAATGCAGTTATCCCCATATTGACATGCTCATTGCCCCCCTTGTCATATACCCTGATCTCCGCCGGATTGTATGCCCCGGGCCCGGGACCCGTTATGATTTCATCCTCCCCGTCTCCGTCTATGTCCCCTGCCGCCACGTTTACACCATACCCGTACCCGTGCGCCCTGAACTCATTTCCCGTCTCTGTCCCGTCCGTCCTGAATACCTTCACCACCCCCGCATTCATCTCTCCGGGGCCGGCCCCCACAATAATGCTCCCGCTCTTTCCCGACTGCTCTTGCACCTCACTTGTATATTCTCCATAAAAACTTATCGTCCCGTTTGCCTCTAATGTCAGGACCTGAGATGACGGCGCCCTGTACCCTTCTACATCTCCATACACAATTGCATATGTCCCCACCGGCACACCAGTCTTTGTCCATCCGCCTCCGCTTCCACTGTACGAGTCCGGTCCGTTTATCGTAAATACTCCCCCTGCTATGCTCGTCGTTACGTTGATTTGTCCTGTTACTTCCAGTATGTTCAGAGTTACTCCTGTAACTGCAGGGCTCCCCCCACCCTCTCCTGTTACACTTATAGATCCTGTATACAAACCTTCTGCAAGTGAACCCGTCTCTACTCTCACCACTATCTCTGAAGGCGCCCTCCCGCCTGCCCTGTCCAGTTCTATCCAGCTGCGGTCCGTGACGGCAGTCCAGTTCAGTTCCCCAGCCCCCGCATTTGTTACTGTTATCTGCTGCCCTGAGGGCACTGATCCGTTGGTAGATCTGAAACTCAGAGACCCAGGCGCAACCGATAATTCCGGCGCAGGCAATACCTCAAGCGATACATTCACCACCTCTGTTGCCCCTGATCCGCTGCTTATCCGTATACTCCCTTTGTATGTTCCGGCTGCAAGCCCGCTCAGATTGATTCCCACCTCTATCTCTGATTCTCCGGCAGGGTGAACAGATCCGGCCCTATCAAGCACCGTTATCCAGCCATCCCCCGTTTCTACGCTCCAGTTTAAGGTCCCCTTGCTCCGGTTGCTTGCCGTGATACTCTGCGTTTCCGGATTACTGCCTCCTGCCTGACCCTGATAGCTTAACTCCTGCGGGGCCACCCCCATCCACTCATATCCATCTATCCCGTACACCTCTACTCTCCCCATGGACAGCGAAGCTATATATAAACGATTGCTTGCTCCTATCGTTATCCCTATAGGTGTCCTCATCGGGTTATACACGTCATAGATGTCCCCAAGGTACGTCCCTGTGCCGTCATATACCAGCACCACATTGTGAAATGAATCCGTTACATACAGCCGCCCCTCCAGGTCTACCGTTACATGCTGGGGCCTGAACATCTCCCCTATTCCGTTTCCATAACGGCTGAACCCTCTCTTATACACACCCTCCATGTCAAACACCTGGATCCTCGCGCCCTCTATGTCACTTCCAAACATGTCTTTTGTCAATTGATGGTCCAGCACTATCAATTCTCCTGCGGCCTCATCTATTGCTATGGATGTAGGATTGTGTAATTCACCTTCCCCGCTCCCGGGACTGCCTATAGACGTGCGGTAGCTCCCGTCAGTGTTGTATATCTTCACCTTCCCCGCTCCCTTGTCCACCACATAAATGCTCCCCCCGCTTGTTGCTATGTCATTCGGCTGTCTGAATTCCCCGTCCCCACTGCCCAGCTTGAATATATACCGATACCCTGAATCATAAACCTCCACATTACCTCTGTCCTTGTTACCGATGTATACACGCACACCCTCATCCACAGCCACACTGATCGGCCTCCCCAGTCCCGTGATCGTCGCCCTGTGCTCACCGCTCTGGCTGTATATCAACACACGGTTGTGGATCGACTCAGCCACAAATATGCACTCACTATGGTCCAAAGCTACCGCTGTCGGCGCATCCACCTGCTCCTCTAACGCCTCCAACCGCTCATAGACCGGTACTGTTGCGGCATCGACCGTATTCGGAAACACATTTATAAAAAAAGCCGGGACAACTGAAACAACTATACAAATTAGCAGTAAATGTGCAGCGGATGTTCCAGAACCATTTGTCATCTTAATCTCCTGACATTATTATTTTTAAATTGCATTGTCTTCATATATCTATTCGAACTATTATGTGTATTTATTAAAAAGCAATAACCGTACCAATTAAAATATAATTAATATACAAGCACTTAAAAGACATTTAATGATCCATACATTGTTAAAATAGCACTCGCAATGTGTGATAACACGCATCGAGACATCTTTCTCCTCTCTTTTATCGGCTTAAAACTGTTTTATAAATATAGGGAATAAACTATTTCTGGATAGGAATATTCGGATAAACGACTAAGGATTTGGCTAAACTGACACGGCAAACAGCAAATAGGGTCTATTTCAGCCCTATCGCCCTGTCCCTGTTTTCTGCCTCTTCCATATATTTTACATCTACAAGTTTTGCCCCTGTAAAATCCGCTCCGCTTAGATCAGCTCCTTTAAAATTGGCTCCGCTCAGATCGGCATTCCTGAAGTTAGCGTCCTTGAGCACGGCGTTGTAGAAGTCGGCCCTGATAAGTGTCGCTCCTTCCAGATTTGCACCGGTAAGGTTCGAAGGACATAAGCAGGCCCTTGTGAGATCTGCTCCCCTGAGGTCTGCCCCGCTCAGATCAGAGTCATCAAACTCCGTCCTTAAAAGTACGGCGCCCTTTAAATTTGCTCCCCTGAAGCTGCTGTCCCGCACATTGATTCTTGTGAGGTTTGCACCGCTGAGATCCGCCCGCTCAAAGTTGCTGTTACTCATACGTATTCCTGTCTTAGCAAGATTGATGTTTGAGAGATCCATCCCGCTGAAATCCCTGTCACCTTTAAGTATCTTTAAAACACTGCTTTTCTTTGACGATTGAGCTTCAGCAGCGGCATAAGATGCCGGGATTAAGCAGACCAGTGATAACAGGGCTGCTGAAGAAATTGCAGCTTTTAATACAGATGCATATGTACTGACAATTGATCCAATCATATGATTTTTTACCTCCCAATCCGGCCAGGCCGCGATTCAAGATTTAAAATTGAATATTCAAAATCAATATCACATATAGCTTATATCAGTCGTGTATACCTTTGTTACATGTACTCCACCCGGGGTTGTCTCCCTGATTCGTGGCATAACAGCTGCCGCTGTTGTCAGGGGCCTGTGTCCACGAGTTTCCATTCATAAAGCCGGTGCCTGCCGTAGTCCATGCAGAAGAACCCTGTGCCGGCTGATATGCAGAGCTATGGGCCCCGTAGTTTCTTGATGCCCCGGCATGACACTGGGTGCATCCAATATTCTGTGTTGTACCGGTCTGAACTTTGTTCCGCACAGTTACGCCGTCGATACTGCCGCATCTGTCTGATCTGAATACATTCCCTGAGTAGTGCTGTATCGGGCTCAGGCTGTTTCTGCTCGGCACAGGATGATCTCCGCCGCTCGTAACCGGTCCGCCAAGTCCGTAAACGCTCGCGTCATGACAGTTGATACAGAAGTTCTCCACCAGCCACCACTGGGTTGTAATGTCGCTGTTCGTCGGGGTGCCGCCGGATACAACGCCCGTATCAGCACCCTTGAGTATGAACCTATATGATGAACCATGCGGTCCTTTCGGCCCTCCGCTGTTCATGCCGTGACAGTCACTGCAGGAAGTCGTACTGCTCACTGTCCAGCCGTCTACAAGATGGTTATTCGATATATTTGATGACTTCGGCGTTACAGGTCCGTCTATCGGGTGTTTGCCGCCGGTACCGGATAACTGGACGGTCATGTCAACGGTTGCACCGCCGCCTGATCCGTGACAGCTTCCGGTTACGCATGTGTTATAGGATATTGCCCGGTCAGTAGCTCCCATACCCTGGAGATACAGGGCATTGTCACCGCCGTGGCCATTA
Organism: Nitrospirota bacterium; assembly: GCA_024277515.1. Taxonomy (GTDB): domain Bacteria; phylum Nitrospirota; class Thermodesulfovibrionia; order UBA6902; family UBA6902; genus JAJRVB01. Next base: position 12,865 of record JAJRVB010000040.1, read on the forward strand.
ATATAGGGGGAGGCCGTGCCTCCGTCGCCGCCCGAATCACCGTGGCAATCCACACACTCTGCATAGGCGCTGTGGTTATATGCCGCTGTCCATGCTGTTTCAATATCAAGATTGCCTGTATTCATATTAGTGTTGTCGCCTGAATCCGTGAAAGGCGTTTCATTATCACCGTCATGGCAGTTCAGACAGAAATTTGTAAGTTCAGCGGCATTACCTGAATACGTAATTGCCGCTCCTCCGTCCATGTCGTTGAGCAGGACTCCCGGATCAGCATTGCTCTTGTGACTTGCCTGGTCGTGGCATACCTGACAGGTCGCCGTATCGAGTGTTGAATACGAGACATGATGAAATGTCTTTCCGCTGTCTATATCACCGCCGCTCCCTGCAACCTGCCGTCTGTAACCACCGGAGCCCTGTGCTGTGCTGTGACAGCTTATACAGTCACCGGAGCCTGTAAAACCGCTTTTGTGCGTATGGCAGTCAGTACAATCTACCTGTCCGTTATGGGTTGCCGGCTGATTATATTTATGATATGAGGTGATGCTGTGGCAGTATTCGCAAATGTCCCAGGAATTGCCTGCTGGGTCTCCGAAATCCGTTGACGGGTTTAGAAAACTGATTGTCCTGCCGGCTGTCTGTCCGGGGAATGAATCTCCCGTATCCGGGGCTGTAATAGATGTTTTGATTTTCTTTATATTCGTTGTGGTGTCTGCATGGCATGTCCCGCATGTTATGACTCCATACTTTCCACTTCCAAGTCCCCAGTTGCCGCTCCACTTTGTAGTCGCTGTCCATGTACCGCCCGCCCCTTCGCAGTCTGTCTGCGAGGTCCCGTCATACGTGTCATCGGTACAGTCACCGAACCTGTTGGCATTGTGCAGAAGCATGCTGTTGTCAGACAAAAGCAGAGGAGTGATATTCGTCAACACTTCAGGGTCCAGGCCTCCATTTGTAAATCCGTCAGCATCATTCCAGTCTATCTGAATATCATACGCCTGTCCATTTGTCAGGCCTGTTATATTGCAGGTATACGGGCTTGCCCGGTGGTTTGACGACAAGTTACAGAAAGCGGTGAATGTGACACTGCCTGAAGTCCGGTAGCCGATCGTTACACCATTGTCTGCATTATCATCATTTGTATATGGTGCTGAAACGGAAATTGTCTGATTGCCCGGCAGTGCATTCGATCCGTTTATGGTTGTCCTGTTCTCAGGTCCTGGAGTCGGTGCTGTAATATCCGAGGGGCCCGCACATTCTGAACATCCAGGGTTTGAAGGAGGGGTTCCTGCCGGTCCCTCAGGCGCCTCAGTGTCGTTCACTTCAAA
>JAJRVB010000041.1 GCA_024277515.1 Nitrospirota bacterium
AATTCAAAAGACGGCTCACTTGTGCTTACGTACAGGCCGGGAAGATTCATTAATGTCAGTGGAAATGTGCTGGTTTCGGATTTTGACGGAGACGTGACCAGGGCCGCGGGCCTTCAGATAGACTGGCTCCCCCTGCGGGTGGTCCGGCTGAACATGAACTATCAGCACAGCGAATCAGACCCTGGCCCTGTAAAGTCTGATTCTGTGACCGGCTATGCCATATGGTACATCACAAAGTTCGCGGATATACGTGTTACACCCGGATATTCACGCCGGGAAGAAGAGACTACGACCGAGATATACAGTTTGACCACAAATATAAATTGCAGATTCTGAAAATGAAATTTATAATAAAGAATAGCGTTTTTAAAAACGTGACCCCTAATTATTTCAGGAAAGCTGGTGAATTCATGACGTTACGACGAAACAGGCCGCGCTGCCCGCGTTACAGAATATTATTTATAACGGTGATTATTTCTCTGGCCGCATTCTTGACAGCCTGCAGCACTTCCGTAATTAAACAGTATGTCCGGCCGGACCTTGAAAAAAACAGAATACGGACGATCGCTGTGCTGCCCCTGAATAACTTTACATCCGACAAATTTGCCGACGAAAAGATAAGAAGTAAAATAAACATTGACCTCCTGACACGAAACATTCAAATTATTGAGCCGGGTGAGATTGTAACGACACTGAAGAGACTGAAAATCAGGTCTCTTGATTCACTGCAGAGTGAAGACATCGTGAACATAGGGAACATATTGCGTGCGGATGCCGTTATTACGGGCTCTGTGGAGGAGTTCGGCATAAGCAGGGGAGTTTCCGTCTCTTATCCCGAGGTTGCTGTGCATCTGATGATGTTCGATTCGGATACCGGTCAAATTATCTGGTCAGCATGGCATACAAACGGGGGGGCGTCGTTCGGGACCAGGCACTTTGGGATGGAAGGGAGCACTCTGGACACGGTTTCCGCCCAGGTCATCAATGAAGTCTTTGATCCATTATTTGACACGTTAAAGCCGCTTATGGCTGCGCCGGATGCATCTGAAATAAAAGGGGAAAAAAGGGCCGCCCTGTACGGACTTAGTGGAGGGCGGGCTGTCCGCATGCGGGAAACTCAGCCGGCCGGACACAAACTCGAAAGGGGCGCGGTCATTGTTCGTAAACGTCCTTCCAGTGATGAAAAAAGAGTGTCCGGTATCGCGATCGAGGTGCGGATGGCAGCGCCGCCGGAACAGCCGGAACCGATCATCACTGAAAAGCCGTATGCTGATGCTGAAAAAGAAATGATAAAAATTGAAGCAGAAATCAGCGAAGAGACCTCCATCACGGACCTGCTTGTGAATCCGGTCAGGGCGGAGGCCCCTTTACTGGAAGCCCCCTTTACCCTGGACATGGAAAAGTCCACCGGAATTGCGCCTGACAAAGTAGAAACAGAAACCCGCAAAGAGCAGATAGAAGATACGCCGGGTGACGAAGTATTCAAGAAAACCGAGGTAAGTAACGACCTGCCTGATTTAAGTAAATATATTGCGCCTGTCAAGGGGACACGGGTCTCAAGAAGATATAATGATTTTTGATTAGGAGTCAAAGGAGAAATAATATGCGTCTATTAAACAAGATTGTCCCGGTATGTATGATGTTGGTCCTGTTCTCTGCGTTTGGATGCGCTAAAAATGTCCCTGTTTATCATGTGAGTGAGGATATTGACTTCAGTTTTTACAAGAAAGTGGCGGTAATGCCACTCGATAATTTGACAAATAACAAATATGCCGGAGACATTGTGAGACAGGTGGTTATCAGCGAACTCCTGGCTTCAGGACTCGTTGATGTCGTGTACCCCGGGGAAGTTAAAAACAGCATAAAGGACCTCGGTATCAAATCGGTTACCGCATTGAGCACTGAACAGATCAAGGCGCTGGGAAACAGCCTCAAGGCAGAGGCGCTTATTGTCGGGTCTGTTGAAGAATACGGCAATGTAAAGATGGGAAATGCATCTGCTCCCCAGGTCACACTCACATTAATGATGGCAGATGCGGACACCGGGTCTATTGTGTGGGCCATAACGCAGACAAGGGGCGGTGCGAGCTTTATGGCACGGCACTTTGGGGCAAGACATGAGACAATCAGTGAAACAGTGATGCTGCTTGTAAGAGAGATGGTCCAGACGCTTGCCCGGTAGTATTTGTCTGCTTGTTGGCAGTCAGCACCCTGAAGCCGCTTCTGTTAATCATTATTGAGCCACATAAAAATAATCAAGATAGCCGGCGTGCAGATAAATATTAAGTCTTTGCAACATAAATAATATAATGAATAAAACATTGACTGTCCTGGTAATATTGCTTGTCAGCGGAGTTTCGTTCTATATATATTCCGGCATGAAGGGAAAGGACAGGGTGGAGGAGCCGTCTCAGGAGGAAACAGTCCTGGTTGAGGAAAAAGGGCCTGCCCCTGCAGTCAAACAGATTATCGAGACGAAACCTGCCAGAGACAGGACGGAAGAACATGTTGAAAAATTACAAGTATTTCGTGAGGAAGCCCTCCAGGTGGCTGAAAAAGAACGTCAGGGTGTTGCTGCAAAGGAAGAAATAGTACATGTGCCGGACCAGGAAGGCATGGTCCCTGTAGAGGAGCCTGTAGAAAAGCCTGAAGAAGTTCATGAGGAAACAGCGCTGATTGAGGAGCAGGAGGAAGTGCCGGTGGAGACGCCCGTCCCTGCTGACACAGGTATTATTACTGAAAAGGCTGCCATGCCTGAAGAGCGGGCAGGGGTGTTACAGGAGACTCCCGGTCCGGTTGAAACAGGTATTGTGAGTGAGGAAGCCGCCCTGCCTGAAGAAAAATCAGAAACAGCTATTCCCGGGGGGGCCTCTGCAGGAGTTGCCAGTGCTGCCGCGGTTGGGAGTGCAGCAGCGATGGCGCCTGATATAACGCCTCTGCCTGATCTCCCTGATGCGGTGTTAGCTGAACCTGAAAAATCAGCGGATTCAGATATACCGGAGCAGGGGAAAGGGCGTCCTGTAGAGATGGTCAAAGCAGCCCCTCCGGCAACTGTATCATCAGAGTCAAAAAACAGGATAGCCGTATTACCGTTTGAGAATCTGTCTGAATACAGCGGCGCCCTCGAACATATCTATCCTTCATTGATAAAATATCTCGGGAAGAGCGGTCTTGAAGTGGTGAACCAGGAGAGATTGAACAATTTTCTGTGCAGGGAGAGGGTGAGGTCTGCCGGTTATATTTCCAAAGAACTTGCAGGGAAGATAAAAGAGGAGTTCCATGCGTCAAACATACTGGCAGGGTCCGTCATTTCCTTTAAGAATGAAGGGCTCCCCCGCTTTGGTATCATGGCGCGTCTTATTGATGCATCTGACGGCACTATTATATGGGCGGACTATTCAGCTGCCACGGGGGATGATTTTCTTACCGTGCTGGAGCTGGGCAGGCTGAAGAGTGTGTTCAGCCTGATTCCAAAGGTCATGGGCAGGCTGTTTACTTCCTTCAGTACCGGCGATATGCCCGGAGGGGAAAAAACATTACACCGGATTGCGGTAATGCCTTTCAGAAATAACAGTGATTTTAACAATGCCGGTACGATCGCCATGTACATGTTTATTGTGGAACTCCTTAAGAGCCCGGAATTTAAGCCGATAGAATATGGAGATATCAGAGAATCTATAGTGAATCTGCGTGTTAGAAACAGGGGAGAGCTGAGTTACAGCGATATTAGCGCCCTTTCCCGGTCCCTGGATGCTGAGGGAATAATTGTGGGGGTGGTTGACGACTATTCCACGGGGGAAGCTGCTGCATCTCCGCCCAGGGTGGGGATCACCGTCAGGCTTGTTGACGGACGTACTAATCAGATTTTGTGGTATAATAGCGGCCAGTCCAGCGGTGAGGAAACTCTTATAGCCCTTGACTGGGGACGCATAAGGTCGGTCCACTCGGTTGCGTACCGTGTGGTCTCTAAACTGGTAAAAAAGATGGGGACAACCAAATGGCAATAAGCATTAATCATTATTCAAGGTACAGGACATTCTATGCGGAAAACAGTTGACCGTCCGGGTATGGCCGGAAGATATATCATAAAATACACTGCCTGCTGTTTACTCATGGCGGTTTTTTTTGCCTGCGCCTCTGCCCCTGTTTCCGTTCAGAAGCAGGATAATATACTCGCCATTGTGGACGGGGACCCCATTACAAGAGAAGACCTCGAATATTCACTTGAAGTAGCCCACAGGAGAGAGGACATGTCTTCGGCAAAGACGCTCGACATCAACAGATACATTGAGAAATTGATAAATGACAGACTGATCGTGCAGGAGGCCCTCCGTATGGGCATAGATAACTACCCTGAAGTACAGGAGAAAGTGCGTGCTTATGTGCTCAGGGAATCGGTCATGAGACTCTATAAGGATGAGGTGCTCGACAAGGCCGTTGTAAGTGAAAAAGATCTGCTCGATTATTATATGGACGATAATAAGCGTTTTAAACTTGACATTATAGAGGTCGGGACAGCGGAAAAAGCGGAGGAGATTCTGGAGAGTCTTAAAAGCGGAGAGAAATTTGAGGAATTCAGCCGGGAATATCCCCCGGGCTTCAGCAGGAATGAGGAAGGCGCATTTGTACTGACGAAAAAAACAATGCCTGCATCCATACATGATGCGGTCGCCGGCCTGAACCCGGGAGAAATGACCGGTGTTACGCCTGTGCAGGGCAAGTTCTATATTATGAAACTGCTCGGCAAAGACGCACCCCCGATTGAGGACTTTGAGGCTGTAAGGGCGAATATCGAAAATTTGCTCAAAAAGCGGAAAATTCAGGAAAGAAGCGATGAATATCTGGCGCAGCTGCAACGCGAGGCGGACATACGCATTGACCGGGAACTCCTGTCATCTATTGATTTCAGTAAAGGGGCGGAGGAGATTGAGGCCCTGAATAAGGACATGAGGCCCCTTGTTAAGGTCAATGACGCGGTGCTTCCCGTCAAGGAATTTGTTTCCATGCTCCCTTCATCGGACCCGGAGGCAAAAGAAAAAGTACTCAAAAGATGGCTTGACCGCAAGCTTGTCGACATCGAGGCCCTGAGCAGGCAGTATGATCAAGAGACCGGGCTGAAGGACAAGCTGAATGCATACAGGAATCAGCTGATAAAAAATACGTTTTTTAAAGATGTGATAGCCGCAAAGATAAAGAT
>JAJRVB010000042.1 GCA_024277515.1 Nitrospirota bacterium
CTTTTTGCACTGCCTCATCTGCCGGGAATGCAGAGGGAGGCCGGCGCTGTCCTGCTCGACAGGATTGTTGCCACGGTCAATGAAGAGGTCATAACGTGGAGTGAGTTGATGGATGTGATAATTATGGACGGGAAGCAGATCCTTGGCACATCCACGGGGGAGGAAAGGCTGGAAAAAATCAGGGAAATTGAAAGGCCCTTTCTTAATAATCTTATAGAGATTAAACTGCAGCTCCAGGAGGCGCATAGAATGCAGCTTAATGTGAGTGATGCTGAAATAGACGGTGCAATTAATGAGATCAAGAGCAAATATGGATTGTCTCAGGAGGACCTTGAGAACTCACTGAATGCGGAAGGCCTGTCAGAAGAAGATTACCGGTTGAGACTGGCAGATCAGATCCTTTTGCAGAAAGTGGTAAATTATACTGTCAGGAACAATATCATGATTTCTGATAAAGAAATAGAAGAGTATTATGAAGACAACAAAAGCGTCTTTAATGTTGAGGAACAGCTGAGAATAAGTCAGATTTTCTTTGCATTGCCTGATGACCCAGCCCGGAAAGAAGCCCTTGAGGCGGTTGCCATGCAGTTGGTCCGGAGGATAAACGCCGGAGAGGATTTTGCAAAACTTGCGGCTGAGTTTTCGGAAGATCCGAGCAGGGAATTCGGAGGGGACCTTGGGTACATAAGCCGTGGAAGCGCGCTTAAAGAAATTGAGGATACTGCTGTAGCATTAAAAAAAGGTGAAGTCAGTATGCCTTTCTGGAGTCCTGCCGGCCTTCACATTATCAAACTTGTGGAGAGAAAAGGAGGCGGCGGAATAGACAAGGTCAGGGACAAAATCAGAGAAGCCCTTATGCAGAAGTCATTTGCGCGTACGTACCGTGAATGGAAAGCAGGGCTGAGAGAAAAGGCATATATAGAAATAAAATTATAAATAAGAAGTGGGAAGCAGGAAAAGGAGTTAGGATAATGTTAGAGGACAACGTTAAAATCGGTCTTACCTTTGATGATGTGCTTTTGCTGCCTGCCAAGTCGGATGTCTTGCCGGGTGATGTGGATATCAGCGCGCACATTACGAAAAACATAAGAATTAACACCCCTGTTTTAAGCGCTGCCATGGACACGGTCACAGAGGCAAAACTTGCCATTGCCATGGCGCGTGAAGGCGGGATAGGCATTATTCACCGTGCCATGCCCGTAGCTGCACAGGTCGTGGAGGTTGACAAGGTAAAGAAATCTGAAAGCGGCATGATTATAGACCCTATTACCCTGCGGCCTGATGAAAAGATAGCCAAGGCGCTCGCAATTATGCAAAAATACAGAATTTCCGGTGTCCCTATTACAAAGGCAAAAAAACTTGTGGGAATCCTGACCAACCGGGACCTTAAATTCGAAACAAATTTCTATAAAAAGGCCTCAGAAGTAATGACCAGAAAGGGCCTTGTAACAGCCCATGAAGGCATAACGCTCGATGAGGCCAAGGAAATACTGCATAAGCACAAGATTGAAAAACTGCCGATTGTGGATAAAAAGAAGAATTTGATCGGACTCATAACGATAAAAGATATTGAAAAGAGGGAAAAGTACCCGAATTCATGCAAGGATTCCCTGGGAAGGCTGAGGGTGGGCGCTGCAATTGGTGTGGGGGGCGATGCGATTAACCGTGCAGCGGCTTTAATAAAAGCGGGAACTGATGTGATAGCTATTGACACGGCTCATGGCCATTCAAAGAGGGTCATTTCGACGGTAAAAACATTGAGGAAGAAGTTCCCGGACCTTGAAATAATAGCCGGGAACGTGGCCACGGCTGAGGCGACAAGAGACCTTATTCGTGCCGGTGCAAGCGCCATTAAGGTGGGAGTAGGGCCCGGGTCCATATGCACGACGAGGATTATTGCAGGTGCGGGAGTGCCCCAGATTACCGCAATAAAGGAGTGCTCCGAGGTTGCTGATGCTGCCAATATACCTATTATTGCCGATGGGGGGATCAAGTTTTCGGGAGATGTGACCAAGGCAATTGCCGCCGGCGCAAGCTCGGTCATGATAGGGGGACTGTTTGCGGGCACTGATGAGAGCCCGGGAGAACTGATGCTTTATCAGGGCAGAACATACAAGGTATACAGGGGTATGGGTTCGCTTGGCGCTATGGAGGCGGGGAGCAAGGACCGGTATGCACAGGAGAGCATAGAGAATAAAAAACTTGTGCCTGAAGGTGTTGAAGGAAGGGTCCCTTACAAAGGGCTTCTTTCGGCGAGTGTGCATCAACTCGTGGGAGGACTGCGGTCCGGGATGGGTTACTGCGGATGCTCGAGTATTGAAGAGCTTCGCAAAAAGGCCCGTTTTGTCAGGATCACCCCTGCCGGATTGCGTGAAAGTCATGTGCATGATGTCACCGTCACAAAAGAAGCCCCTAATTACAGTATGGACTGAAAAACAGTAGACAGCAGTCAGTAGACAGTAGTCAGGAAAAGGATTGGCAGCGCCACTGACTACTGTTTACTGTTTACTGACTACTTTTTACTGACATAGAGGAACATGGATTTTAAAGAAAAGATACTCGTTCTTGACTTCGGCTCCCAGTATACCCAGTTAATCGCCCGGCGCGTCCGGGAAGCAGGTGTGTTCAGCGAGCTTCACCCCTATGATATGGATGAAGGGGAAATCCGCAGGCTCTCACCCCGGGGGATTGTCCTGTCAGGCGGGCCTGAAACAGTAACTGCCGGGGACACACCGAGGGTGCCTCAGGTGGTGTTTGACCTCGGTGTGCCTGTGCTGGGAATATGCTACGGTATGCAGGCCTTGGTATTACAGCTTGGCGGCGAGGTTGAGTCTGCTGACCATCGTGAATACGGCTATGCCCAGGTTCGCGCAAGGGGCCATTCAAAGTTGCTGAAGAACATCGAGGATCATACATCTCCTGAGGGGTACGGGTTGCTCGATGTATGGATGAGCCATGGTGACCGCGTAAAAGTTCTGCCTGAAGGATTTTCTGCAATCGCAGAGACAGATAGTGCCCCTCTTGCAGGAATGGCAGATGAAACGAGGAATTACTATGGGCTCCAGTTTCATCCTGAAGTTACACATACCCGGCAGGGGAACAGAATAATCAGCCGTTTCGTCCATGATATATGCGGCTGCGGCTCACAATGGACTCCTGCAAGTATCATTGAGGAGAGTATAGCGCTTGTCAGTAATCAGGTCAAAGGTGATGAAGTCATGCTTGCTCTGTCAGGCGGAGTTGATTCTTCAGTGGTGGCTGCACTGCTCCATCGCGCCATAGGCGACCAATTGACATGCGTATTTGTAGATAACGGCCTGCTCCGACTTAATGAGGGCGATCAGGTGATAGAGACATTTGCCAGGCATATGGGGATAAGGGTGATTCGTGTAGATGCTGAACAGCGTTTTCTGAAGGCCCTGTCCGGTGAGGCTTACCCGGAAAAAAAGAGAAAGATTATAGGGCATACTTTTATTGAGGTCTTTGAGGAAGAGGCGTCAAAACTGAAAAATGCCCGCTGGCTTGCACAGGGCACCATATATCCCGATGTTATCGAGTCGGCAGGATCAAAGACAGGCAAGGCCAAGGTAATCAAATCTCATCATAACGTTGGAGGTCTGCCTGACGATATGAACCTCAATCTGCTGGAACCGCTGCGTGAGCTCTTTAAGGACGAGGTCCGCAAAATTGGTGTAGAGCTCGGCCTGCCCTATGACATGGTCTACAGACATCCATTCCCGGGCCCTGGCCTCGGCGTTCGTATCCTTGGTGAGGTGAAAAAAGAATACGCCGATCTGCTGCGGCTTGCAGATGATATATTCATCAATGAACTCAGAAAATGGGACCTGTATGATAAAACCAGCCAGGCATTTACGGTTTTTCTGCCTGTCAGGTCTGTAGGTGTGATTGGTGACAACAGGCGCTATGACTATGTTGTTGCCCTGCGCGCGGTAGAGACCGTTGATTTCATGACAGCCCAGTGGGCAAATCTGCCTTATGACTTTCTTGATCATGTATCTCGCCGGATAATAAATGAAGTGGAAGGAATCTCGCGTGTGGCCTATGATATTTCAGGAAAACCACCGGCTACCATAGAATGGGAGTGAATATGTAAATGGGTTTATTTTTGGAACTAACAGGAGGGCGGTTATGAAAAAATTCTGGACAGTTATATTCGCGGTGCTGGTGCTCACAGGATGCGCCACCTCGGTTAAGAGAGTGGACACAAAAGAGGTGATAGATTTAAGCGGAAGATGGAACGATACGGATTCACGGCTCGTATCAGAGGAGATGATAAACGATGTCCTGAGCCGTCCATGGCTCAGAAAATTCATGCGGGATCATAACGGCAATTTGCCTGTTGTGATCGTCGGCACCGTAAGGAACCGCAGTCACGAGCATATCAATGTCCAGACCTTTGTCAAGGACCTTGAGAGGGCCCTGATCAACTCCGGAGAAGTGGATTTTGTTGCGAGCAGTCTGGAGAGGGGTGAGATCAGAGAGGAGCGCAGGGACCAGGCAGTGCATTCAACAGAAGAAACAGCAAAGTCGGAAGGGGAAGAGATAGGGGCCGACTTTATGCTGCAGGGCACGATCAACAGCATAATGGACAAGGTTGAGGGGAAGGCGGTAGTTTTCTATCAGGTCAATCTTGAGCTTGTGGCTATCGAGTCAAACAGGAAGGTCTGGATCGGCGAAAAGAAGATAAAAAAGCTTGTAAAACGCGCACGGATAAAACCATAAGTTCAGAAAAACAATGATTAGCTATCACAGGCCCCTGTATGTGCCGGGGGACTGTCTTCTGCAGACATGAGAATACTTCCGTTATTTTTCACGATGCTTGCCATCCTTGCCGGGTGTGCCGGACAACTTGATTATAAGGTGCTGCGTACCTACATGGAGGCGGACCAATGTCCTGCGGCAGTCGGCTATATACAGAAACATGAAAGCGACTACGGAGAGAATCAGCGTCTTCTTTTTCTGCTTGACTCAGGAATGATTAATTTAATATGCGGCAATCATGCCGCGAGCAATGAGTTTTTTCATCGCGCTGAAGACCTTGCAGTGGAGTTATGGACAAAGAGCCTCTCAAAGGAGGCCGCCTCGCTGCTTACAAATGACTTTACGATCCCTTATGCGGGAGAGGAGTTTGAGGCTGTCCTGATTAATCTGTTTTCAGCAATTAACTATATAAAACTCGGAGACCTGGATGAGGCCCTTGTCGAGTTCAGGCGGCTGGACGCAAACCTCAGGGCAATAAACGACAAGTATGAAAAAAAGAATGTGTACAAAGAGGATGCCTTTGCACGATACCTGAGCGGTATTCTTTATGAGGCGGATAACAGCCCGGATGAAGCATTTATTGATTATTACAAATCACTTCAGGTCTTCAGGGATTATGAAAAGAATTACGGCACTCCCGTCCCGCGTATCCTGCTTGAAGACCTGTTCAGGAACGCTGAAACTGTCAGGCGGCTGGATGAAGTTGAGTCCATAGAGTGGTTGCCGTCCGGCATTAAATGGCTGAAACAGGAAGAGGCTGAGGGTCTTGGCAAAATAATAGTTATCCATCTTAACGGCAGGTCGCCCGTAAAGAAAGAGACAAAAATATATGTCCCCACCAAAGACGGTCCTGTCACTGTTTCATTCCCGAAGTATGTTGTCAAACCGCCGCGCTGCCGCAGCAGCAGTGTTGCTGCGGAATCCGCATCATACAGCTCTGAAGCGAAGGCGGAGCTCTTTGAGGATATAAATGAGATCGCGGTAAAAAACCTTGCTGACCGTAAGGCCAGGGTGATTCTGAAGACCGCCTTGAGGGTCGCAGCGAAGCAGGCGGCGATTCACAAGATTGCAAAAGACGACACTGTGCAGCAACTCTTTAATCTTGCCAACACCATGATTGAAAGGGCGGACACAAGGACATGGCGGACACTGCCCGGAGAGATATATCTAAGCCGCCTCTTTGTCCCTGAAGGGAGCTATTCACTTTATGTGAGTCAGTGCGGGAACACGGAACGGGTTGGCGGATATGTTAATGTAAAGGCCGGAGACACGAAATTTGTGATTTATGAGTCGATGTTTTAGTTAAGGATTTTGATCGCATGGTAAATATAACCGCAGTAAGATTGTTTGAGTGTCTGCTCATTTTGATATTTATTTCGGGATGTATGAAGGACGCGTCCAGGACCCCGCCTGCAGGAGACTATACCGATTCAGCCTATTTTAGGGCTGAAGGGACTGGACAGTCCGAGTCCGAGGCCCGGAATCAGGCCGTTGCAGAGATGTCACGGATTTTTGAGTCGAGTGTCTTCAGTGATACATACGACCGGGCAAGTGAGATCATTGATTCATCCGGCAGCGGGACGTACAGGGGAAGGGTTGAGTCAAATATAAGAGTGATCTCTGCTGTGAAGCTGAAAGGCGTGCGTATTGACCGCACATGGTTTGACAGGGAGAAGTCAAATTATCACGCTGTTGCCGTCCTGGATCGTAATCAGGCGGCGGATGAGTGGCAGGACGGAATAGAGGCGATTGACCACAGGATTGCAGCTGAAATGAGGACGGCTGATACGATGAAGAGTAAATTCATGAAACTTCTTGCATACATGAAAACAGTTGACCTCTGGGTAGAGCGGGAGGTGCTGGTCAGCAGGCTGCGGGTGATAGGTTTTCCGGACCCCGTCGCCGGAACGTATGACATAAAAGAGGCGTTTTACATGATACCCCGCTTAAAGGCCGGTATACGGATATATCTGGATATATCGGGTGAATATGCAGGCCGTATTGAAAGCAAACTTGCTGAATCGCTGAATACGTCCGGATTTATCCTGAATGAAAACCGGGACAATGCCGATGTCCTGATAACCGGGGACCTGGAAGTCTTGCCTGTTGAACTGAACAATCCGGGATGGGCATTCGCGCGCGCATCTGTTGCACTGACACTGAATGACACGGCAACAAATGCGACCCTGGGAGAAGTGTCTGAAAGCGCCCGCGCAGGCCACCTGAATTATGAAGAGGCTGTGCATAAAGCGGTTAATAAGGTTGCAGCGGAAGTCATAGAATCTATTGTGGGAAAGCTGACTGAATAACCTGACCGGGCAATATTACCCCCTTTTTAGTGCTGCATTCCCTGTAATATCTTTCGTTTACTCCCGGATGCCTCGTAATAATTGTGGCAAGTTCCGGTAATATGATAATATTAATGTTATTTCAAATCTTCAAACATATATAAAATATTAAACCATGGAAGAGCGCCTGCAGAAAATTATTTCAAAGTGCGGTATCGCCTCAAGAAGAAAGGCCGAGGAGATGATTGCCGAAGGCCTGGTACGGGTAAACGGTGTGACGGCTACGCTCGGTATGAAAGCCGACCTTGGAAGAGATCACATCAAGGTGAAAGGGAAGCTGATAGGCGCGGTACAGTCAAAGGTTTACCTGATGTTTCATAAGCCGGTGAAGTGCCTGACAGCTTCGCATGAGTCGGAAGGGAGACCGACTGTGAAGGACTTTCTGAAACGTGTAAAGGCACAGGTGTTCCCTGTGGGCAGGCTTGACTTTAACTCGGAAGGGCTGCTTATCATTACAAACGACGGTGAATTTACAAATGCGATACTGCATCCCGCAAACAAGATCCCCAAGACATACCGCGTCAAGATAGACGGCGTGCTTGAGGACAAAGACATTGCCAGTCTGGAGAAAGGGATACGACTTGAAGACGGCCTGACCGCACCGGCAAAGGTAAAAACCATAAAAAGATTAAAGGCGAACTCCTGGATAGACATTACCATACATGAAGGCAGAAAAAGGCAGGTCAGGAGGATGCTTCAGAGTGTCGGCCATCCTGTTACCAGGCTTATCCGGATAAGGATAAACGGACTGTCTCTCGGAGATCTCAAGCCTGGGGAATATCGTTATCTTACTCCTGATCAGGTACAGAAACTCAAGGAAGAAGTCTTTCGGTGATTAATTAATCGATCTAAACCACCTATGAAATAGGTGGTGGGGCGTGGGGGCGGAGGCCCCACACAGAATATGTCCACCAATGGAATTGGTGGGTAAAAGGTTATATGTTAA